>CAZUKT010000282.1:5174-6470 GCA_964620975.1 uncultured Rubrivivax sp.
CCGGGCCTTGGCCAGCTGGCCGACCACGCCGCCCACGGCGCCGCTGGCGGCGCTGACGACGACCGTCTCGCCCGCCTTGGGCTCGATGATGTGGTTCAGCCCCACCCAGGCCGTGACGCCGGGCATGCCCACGGCGCCCAGGTAGGCCGAAAGCGCAACGTGTGTGGCATCGACCTTGCGCAGCGCGCCGGGCGTGCGTGCGTCCATCACAGCGGCTTCTTGCCAGCCACCCATGCCGACCACGGTGTCGCCGGGCGAAAAACCTTCTTGGCGCGACGCCACGACCTCGCCCACCGTGCCACCGATCATGGGCTCGCCCAGGGCCTGCGGCGCGGCGTAGTTCTTGCCGTCGTTCATGCGCATGCGCATGTAGGGATCCAGGCTCAGGTAGTGGTGGCGCACAAGCACCTGGCCGTCCTGCAGCGCCGGTGTCTCCACCGTTTCAAGGCGGAAGTTGGAAAGCTCGGCTTCGGCGGTGGGGCGCGATGCCAGCACGATGCGGTGGTTGATCATGAGATGTCCTTGGTCTGGGCAGATGGATCCGGCGCCACACGCTGCAGTGGCTTGGCGTGGCGCCCCGTGGTGGGCAGCGCGCGCAGGTACTTGAAGGTGCCCGTGGCGTGGGCGCAAAGCAGCCCGGCTTCATTGAACACACTGCCTTCGGTAAAGGCCAGCGTGGTGGTCTTGTGCAGCAGCGTGCCCAGGGCGCGCAAGCGGCCTTCACCGGGGCGCATGAAGCTGGTCTTCATCTCCACGGTGGCCAGGCCGGGGCCGTGGTCGGGCGCGTGGCTGTTGGCGCTGCGTGCGGCGTGCGCCATGGCCACGTCGAGCATGGTCATGAGCACCCCACCGTGGGCCACGGCCCAGCTGTTGAGATGGGCGTCGGCCAGGTCCACACGCAACTCGGCCTTGCCGTCGCCAAAGGCCCAAAGTTCCAGGCCCAGTTCTTCAACGAATGGAATGTGCAGCGGGAACTGCAACTTCTGCGTCGTGTCGTCGCCCATGTGCTGTTCAGCCGCCGTGCACCGCACTCACGCCGGTGATGTGTTTGCCCGCCGCGCTGGCAAACAGCAGCACGGCACCCTTCAAGTCATCGTCGTCGCCCAGGCGCTTGAGCGGGGCGGCCTTGGCGAGGTTTTCGGCCCCAAAGTGCTCCAGCACGCCCTTGGTCATCTTGCTGGGGAAGAAGCCCGGCGCCAGTGCGTTGACGGTGATGCCGTAGGCCCCCCACTCGGCCGCCAGCGTGCGCGTGAAGTTGACCGCCGCGCCCTTGCTGGTGCCGTAGGCAATGAATTT
>CAZUKT010000283.1:0-4052 GCA_964620975.1 uncultured Rubrivivax sp.
GCCAGGCAGCAACGAACGGGTGGAATTTGCCATTCGCCTGCCGGGGCGCGGCGGGGCGGGCACGGGCAGCGGTGGTGCGGGCACACCCCTGTGGCTGCCCATAGACGCCAAGTTCCCGCGTGAAGACTATGAGCGGCTGCTTGACGCCCATGAACGCGCCGACGCACCGGCCATGGAAGCGTCGGCCAAGGCCATAGAAATGCGGCTGCGCGCCGAGGCACGCAGCATTCGCGCCAAGTACCTGGCGCCGCCACACACGACTGACTTTGCGATCATGTTCTTGCCCACCGAAGGCCTGTACGCCGAGGCACTGCGCCGGCCCGGCCTGATGCAGGCGCTGCAGCTTGAACACAAGGTCATGCTGGCCGGCCCCACCACGCTGCTGGCCACGCTGACGAGCCTGCAGATGGGCTTCAGGACACTGGCCCTGGAGCAGCGGTCGGCCGAGGTGTGGCAGGTGCTGGGCGCGGTGAAAACAGAATTCGGAAAGTTCGGCGACGTGCTGGCGAAGACCCGGAAGAAGCTCGAAGAAGCCAGCCAGACCATTGACGCTGCCGAAGTGCGCACGCGTGCCATGGTGCGCCAGCTCAAGAGCGTGGAAGCCTTGCCCGAGACGCAGGCCGCAGAGTTGCTGCCTGGGTTGGGCGCCCTGGTGGACCCGGCGGCGGGCCAGTCAAACGCCCCACAAGACGCCAGCCGCGCGCAGGGGCCGGATGCCCGGTAGCCCGCCGAAGCCGCCAGCAGCCACGGGGCCCAACACACCAGCGACGCCGATGACCCATTCGGGGCGCGTGCTGGTGGCCCTGATCGTGGGACAGCTCGGTGTGCATTCAACCATGGCCGGCCTGCGGCTGGCGGCCCCGCTGCAGGCCCTGCGGGAAGGCCACAGCCCCTGGGTGGTGGGCCTGCTGTTGGCCCTGTTTGCTGCCGCGCCGGTGCTCACCGCCCTGCAAGCCGGGCGCCTGGCCGACCGCCTGGGTTACCACCGGCCGGTGCGCCTGGCGGTGGCCTTGTCGGTGCTGGGCAGTGGCCTGGCCGTGGCTGCCACCTGGATGCAAGGCGGCTGGCACTTTGGGCTGCTGTGCGCGGCGGCCACCCTGGTGGGTGCAGGCGCCAACACCGGCATGTTGACCGTGCAGCGCACGGCGGGGCTGGCGGCACGTGACAACACCGAGCGGGTGCGCATCTTCAGCTGGTTGGGCGTGGCGCCGTCGTTTTCAAACGTGCTGGGGCCGGTGGCCACGGGCTTCATGATCGACGCCTTCGGTTTCCGGGCTGCCTACGCACTGCTGCTGTTGCTGCCCGTGGCCACCTTGGTTTCAGCGCGTGCCGTGCCGCATCTGCCCGTGCATCCCACGGTGCCAGTGGAAGGCCGCACACCTTGGGAACTGCTTCGCGCACCCGGCCTGAAACGGCTGCTGGCGGTGAACTGGCTGCTCTCGATGTGTTGGGACGTGCACACCTTTGCCGTGCCCATACTGGGCCACGACCGTGGTTTCAGCGCCAGCACCATCGGTCTCATTCTGGGCAGCTTCACCTTGTCCGTGACCTTTGTGCGTTTGGCCATTCCCTGGCTGGCCCACCGCCTGAACGAGACCACGGTGCTGTGCAGTGCCATGGTGGGCACGGCTGCGGTGTTTGCTGTGTACCCGCTGGCGCCTACACCGCTGCTCATGGGCGGCTGCGCCGTGCTGCTGGGCGTGACGCTGGGCTGCGTGCAGCCCATGATGATGGCCCTGCTGTACCACGTCACACCCGATCAGCGGCATGGCGAGGCGCTGGCGCTCCGGTCCATGACCATCAATGCGTCAAGCACGGTGATGCCGCTGCTCTTTGGCGCCACCGGCACGCTCGTGGGTGCGGCGGCGCTCTTTTGGTTGGTGGGCGCAGCGGTGGGCAGCGGTGCGTGGCTGGCACGGCGGCTGTCCACCCACGCGGCAACCCCTGGTGGGGCCGACGATGCCGGCGTCTAGAAGCGCAGCGTGCCCGGCGCGGTGGCAGGTTCGGCCGCTGGCGCGGGTTCTGGCGCAGCACGTCGTGGCGGGGGCGCGGCGGGGGCGGGCGCGGCGGTGCTGCGTTCTGTAAGCGGGGTGGGTTCGGGCACCGGCCAGCCCTTGGGCAGGCGTGACGTGCGTGGGTAACCGGCTGCGTCGAGGTAGCTGGACCAGTCGGCTTCAGAAAACCCGCGCAAGGGTTGTGGGCCGATGCTCAGCGCCGGCACTGAGCGGCCGCCAGCGACACGCTCCAGCGCTTCGGCGTCTTCGTCGGTGCTGATGCGGCGCTCGGCGTAGGGCACGCCACGCTGCTGCAGCAGGCGCCGGCCGTTGTCACAGGGCACGCAGTCGGCCGTGGTGTACAGCGTCACCGGGTACTTGGCCACCACCGGGCGCAATTCAACGGGCAGGCTGGTGTCGGCCGCAGCCGGTGTGGCGTCGCGGTTCAGGCTGGTGACCCGGCCCGTGCTGGCCGCAGGGGGCCGGTCGGTGTAGGTGACACTGCCATCAGGTGCCACCACCTTGTAAAGCGCCAGTGCAGGCCAGGTGCTCAGGGTCAGCAGCAGGCATACCGTGAACTGGCGCAGGGCGGGCGGTGTGGTCTTCATCGCTGGATTGTGGGGTCTGTGCAAGGCGCGCAATGGCTCAATCTAGCCCACAAGTGGCAGGCACTCAAGCCCGGTGTGAATCCGGGCACTCAAGCCAAGCCCAGGTGCCGCAGCAATGCGTCCATTTTCGGTTCACGGCCGCGGAAGGCAACAAAACTCTCCAGCGCCGGCCGGCTGCCGCCCGCTTCGAGCACGTGCTGGCAAAAACGTTGCCCGGTGGCAGGGTCAAACACACCGGCTTCTTCAAAGGCCGCGAAGGCATCGGCCGACAGAACCTCGGCCCAGGCATAACCGTAGTAGCCAGCGGCATAGCCGCCGTCAAACAGGTGCGTGAAGGTGTGCGGGTAGCGGTAGAACGCCGGCACCGGCATGGGCTGTATCTCGGCGCAAACTTCGTCGGCCACCGTTTGTGCGCTGGCGGCGGCAGCAGGCTCGGCGTGCAGCCGCATGTCAAACAAAGAAAACTCGCACTGGCGCAGCAGCAGCAGGCCGCTTTGAAAGTGGCGGGCGGCCACCATGCGGTCAAACAGCGCCCGTGGCAGCGGCTCGCCGGTGTCGACATGCGCGGTCAGGCGCTGCAGCACCTGCCATTCCCAGCAGAAGTTCTCCATGAACTGGCTGGGCAGTTCCACCGCATCGCCTTCCACGCCGGCAATGCCCGAAACGCCCAGGTCTTCGGCCCGCGTCAGCATGTGGTGCAGGCCGTGGCCAAATTCGTGGAAGAGCGTGATCACGTCGTCGTGTGTCAGCAAGGCGGGCTGCCCGCCCACCGGCGGCGCAAAGTTGCACACCAGGTGCGCCACGGGCAACTGAAGCACGCCGTCGGGGCGGCGCCAACGTGTGCGCGGGTTGTCCATCCATGCGCCCGACTGCTTGCCATTGCGGGCGTGCAAATCAAGGTAGAACGCAGCCACGGGCTGGCCGTCGCGCCAGATGCGATAAAAGCGCACGGTGTCATGCCACACCGGGGCCTGGTCGGCGCGGATGACCACGGCAAACAGCGTCTCGATCAGGCGGAACAGGCCGTCCAGCACCCGTGGCTCGGTGAAGTACTGTTTGACCTCTTGCGAGCTGAAGGAAAACTGCGCTTGCTTGAGCCTTTCGGCGGCAAAGGACCGGTCCCAGCTCTGCAATTGGGCAATGCCCAGATCGTGTGCCGCAAAGGCGCGCATCGCGGCCAATTCGGTGTCGGCAAACGGGCGCGCACGGGCCGCCAGGCTCCGCACAAATCCAAGCACCTCGTGCGGCGAACGCGCCATCTTGGAAACCAGCGACAAATCGGCAAACGTGGCGTGGCCCAGCAAGGCGGCCTCCTCCTGCCGCAGTGCCACGATCTCGGCCAGCAGGGGTGTGTTGTCGAGCTCGGGCGGCCCCCATTCGCTGGCGCGTGTGCCGTAGGCGCGGTACAGCGTTTCGCGCAGCGTCCGGTTGGCGGCAAATTGCATCACGG
>CAZUKT010000283.1:4062-6466 GCA_964620975.1 uncultured Rubrivivax sp.
AGGTGCCTGCAGCGTGAGGCGGCAGCCAGCCACGCCAGCGTCCGCAGCGCGGCCACGCGCGGCCTGCACCACATCGGCGGGCACGCCGTCCAGATCCGACTCGGGCACGTCCAGGTGGTAGGCATCGGTGGCGTCGAGCACGTGGTCGCCAAACTGCTGCGACAAGGCGGCGCTGCGGTCCTGGATGGCGGCAAAGCGCGTGCGTGCAGCGCCTTGCAGCTCGGCACCGCCCAGAACAAAGTCGCGCAGTGCATCGGCCAATACCTTGCGCCGCGCCGCGCTCAGGCCAGCCGCTGCGCTGGCCTGCGCCACGGCTTTGTACTTGCCGAAGAGCCGCTCATCAGCGCCCAGCCGGGTGCTGAAGTCAACGACACGCGGCAGGTTGTGCGCGTGTGCCACACGCATGTCGGGTGTGTCGGCCACGGCCTGCAAGTGCCGCACATGGCCCCAGGCGCTTTGCAGACGCTCTACCGGCACATCCAGCAGCATCGACAGGGTGTCGTAGTCGGCCGCCACGTCGGCGCCCACAGCGCGCGCAAGCCCGGCCTCGGCCGCGGCCAGCAGCACGTCGAGCGCCGGCGTCACGTGCTCGGGCCGCATGGCCGCAAAGTCGGGCCACGGTGCGTCGTCCAGCAGCGGGTTCATGCGGCGGACTCGGCCGCCTGCAGCGTGTTGACCAGCAGCATGGTGATCGTCATGGGGCCCACGCCGCCAGGCACGGGGCTGATCCAGCCGCCGTCGCCCAGGGCGTCGCGCACGGCGGCGTAGTCCACGTCGCCACAAAGCTTGCCCGCTTCGTTGCGGTTGATGCCCACGTCAATGACGATGGCGCCGGGCTTGACCATGTCGGCCGTGAGCGTGTTGCGCCGCCCGGTGGCGGCCACCACCACATCAGCCTGGCGTGTGTGCACGGCAATGTCGGGGGTGCCGCTGTGGCACACAGTCACGGTGGCGTTGGCCTGCATGAGCAGCAGCGCCATGGGTTTGCCCACCGTGTTGCTGCGGCCAATGACCACGGCGTGTTTGCCCTTGAGGCTGACGCCCGTGCTTTCGATCAGCTTCATGCAGCCAAAGGGCGTGGCCGGGCGCAGGCCGGGCAGGCCGGTCATCAGGGCACCGGCCGAGTGCAGTGAAAAGCCGTCTACGTCCTTTTCAGTGGCGATGGCCGAAATGACCTTCTGCGGGTCAATGTGTTTGGGCACCGGCATCTGCACCAGGATGCCGTGGATGCTGGGGTCGGCGTTGAGTGCGCTGATGCGCGCCAGCAAGTCAGCCTCGGGCAGTGCGGCGTCGTACTTTTCCATCACCGAACGCAGGCCGTGGTCGTGGCAGGCCTTGACCTTGTTGCGCACGTAAACGGCACTGGCCGGGTCTTCACCCACCAGGATCACGGCCAGGCCGGGTTGATGGCCACTGGCGGTCAGGGCAGCGGCACGCACGGCCACCTGGGCGCGGATCTGGCTGCTGAGGGCGACGCCGTCTATGACTTGCGCGGGCATGTGGGAACCTCAAAACAAGAGAGGCCGCGTGTGGCGGCCTCTGTGGGAATGGGCTGGAGCGGCTCGCGCCGCCGTTCAGGCCTTGGTCTGCGCGCCCAGGGCGATCTTCAGCAGATCGGCCACCGTGTTGGCGTTGAGCTTTTCCATGATGTTGGCGCGGTGCGCCTCTACCGTCTTGATGCTGATGCCCAGGTCGTCGGCAATCTGCTTGTTCAGGCGGCCGGCCACGATGCGCTCGAGCACCTGGGCTTCACGCGTGGTCAGGCGGCTGAGCAGGGCGTCGCGGCTGGCTTGCTCCTGGTGCTGGCTGAAGGCACTGCGCGCCTGGTCGAGCATGCGCTCTACCAAGCCCAGCAGTTCTTCTTCCTTGAAGGGCTTCTCGATGAAGTCCATCGCACCCTTTTTCATGGTCGTCACCGCCATGGGTACATCACCGTGGCCGGTGATGAAGACGATGGGCAGCGGGCTCTTGCGTTCGAGCAGGCGGTCTTGCAGTTCCAGGCCACTCATGCCGTCCATGCGGATGTCGGCAATGAGGCAGGCCACTTCGCGCGGGTCAAAGCGCGAAAGGAAAGACTCGGAAGAATCGAAACACTTGACGCGGTAGTCCTTGCCTTCAAGCAACCACTGCAGGGAATCGCGCACGGCCTCGTCGTCATCAACGACGTAGACGGTGCCTTTCTTGGGGATCAGGCTCATTCGGTGTCGGCCGTGGGGTTGGTGGAGGAATCAGCCTCTATCGGGGCCGCTGCCGTGTCGGGCCGGATGGGCAATTCCACTGGCAAGGTGAACGCAAAACGGCATCCGACAACCTGGGCGCCATTGTAGAGGTTCTGTGCACGCATTCGGCCGCGGTGGCTCTCTACGATGGTGCGACAAAGCGCCAGGCCGATGCCCAGGCCTTC
>CAZUKT010000284.1:0-979 GCA_964620975.1 uncultured Rubrivivax sp.
GCAAGGGCATCACCGACATGGTGCGCATCAGCGACGCCCGCATGAGCGGCACCGCGTATGGCACCGTGGTGCTGCACACCGCGCCCGAAGCCGCAGCCGGCGGGCCGCTGGCCGTGGTGCAAAACGGCGACCTCATCACGCTGGACGTGGCCGGCCGCCGGCTGCACCTGCATGTGGACGACGCCGAACTGGCAAGCCGCCTGGCAGCCTGGCAAGCGCCGCCACCGGCCATGGAAAGCGGCTACTACAAGCTCTACATTGACCACGTGCTGCAGGCCGACGAAGGCGCCGACCTGGACTTTTTGCGTGGCAAGCGCGGTGCTGCCGTGCCCAAGGACAACCACTGACCCCATGGCCTACGACACCCAACCCATGAACCCCGAACGCGTCGCACTCGTCACCGGCGCTGGCAGCGGCATCGGCAAGGGCTGCGCCACCGCGCTGCTGCAAGACGGCTGGCGCGTCATCTTTGTCGGCCGCCGGCTGGAGCCGCTGCAGGCCGCCATCGCGGCCGCCGGGCCCCATGCCGAGCGTGGTGTCGCCCTGCCCTGTGACGTGGCCGACGAGGCCGCCGTGGCCACGCTCTTTGACACCGTGGCCCGGCGTTATGGACGTCTGGACCTGCTCTTCAACAACGCCGGCGTCTCGCTGCCCAGCACGCCACCCGACGAACTGGCGCTGGGCGCCTGGAAGCAGGCCGTGGACATCAATCTCAACGGGGCTTACTACTGTCTGGCCAACGCCTTTCGCATCATGCGCAAGCAGTCGCCACAAGGCGGCCGCATCATCAACAACGGCAGCATCTCGGCCCACTCGCCGCGCCCGGGTTCCATCGCCTACACGGCCACCAAACACGCCGTCACCGGCCTGACCCGCGCCGCCGCGCTGGACGGCCGCCCGTTTGACATTGCCGTGGGCCAGATCGACATCGGCAACGTAGCCAGCGACATGACGCAGCGCATGGTGGCTGGCATCATTC
>CAZUKT010000284.1:989-4891 GCA_964620975.1 uncultured Rubrivivax sp.
GGTGGACACGTTTATGGCCATGGCACGTTTGCCAGCCAGCGCCAACGTGCTGTTCATGACGGTGATGGCCACCAAGATGCCCTTTGTGGGGCGTGGCTGAGCATGAATATCGGCTTCATTGGCGCCAGCGGTTTGATGGGCCATGGCATGGCCCGGCATTTGCTCTTGAATGGACATGCCCTGACGCTTGCGGTTCATCGCCGGCTCGATCGCGTGGCGGACTTGCTCTTGGCCGGCGCCACGGTGGCGGCCTCCCCTGCAGCCCTGGCCGCAGGCAGTGATGTGGTCTTCATCTGCGTCACGGGAACACCACAGGTCGAAGCGGTGATGCTGGGCGACGGCGGCGTGCTGGCCGGGGCCACCGACGGCTTGTTGGTCGTCGACTGCTCCACCAGCGAGCCGGCATCCACGGCACAGTTGCGCAAGCGGTGCAACGAGCGCGGCGTGGTGCTGGTGGACGCGCCGTTGTCGCGCACACCCACAGAGGCCGAAGCGGGCCGACTGAACGTGATGGTGGGCGCCGATGCCGACGTGTTTGAGCGCCTTGAACCTGTGCTGCGCTGCTTTGCAGAAAACGTCTTCCATGTGGGCGGGCCGGGCGCCGGCCACACCATCAAGCTGCTCAACAACTTTGTCGCGCAGGCCATTTGCACGGCCACAGCCGAGGCCTTTGCAGTGGGCCAGCGCGCAGGCGTGGACCTGCACAAGTTTGTCGACCTGGTGTCCAAGGGCCCCGTCAACTGCGGGTTGTTCCAGGCCATGGCCAAGACGCTGCATGGCGACCTGGGCGGGCTGCTGTTTGAACTGGACAACGCACGCAAGGACGTGCGCTATTACACCCACCTCGCCGAGGGCCTGGCCGTGCCCAGCGTGATGGGCGAAGCCGTGCACCAGAGCCTGGTCATTGCCAGTGCCCTGGGCCACGGCAAGAAGTTCGTGCCCTCGCTGGTGGAAGCACAAGAACAACTCAGTGGCGCGAGCATCGTGCCGCGCCCTTCAGGAGCCCAAGCATGACTGCAGCGCCCCCAGGCCGCCTGGCCGGCAAGACCGCCTTCGTCACCGCCGCCGGCCAGGGCATAGGCCGTGCTGTGGCCGAAGCCTTTGTGCGCGAAGGCGCCCGTGTCGTTGCCACTGACATCAACGAAGCCTTGCTGGCCCAGTTGCAGGCCGACACCGGCTGCACCACGATGCGGCTGGACGTGACCGACGCTGCGGCCATTGACGCTGCCGCCGCCGCACACGGCCCGGTGGACGTGCTCTTCAACGGCGCCGGCTACGTGCACGCCGGCACGGTGCTGGATTGCACCGAGGCCGATTGGGACTTTGCCTTTGCGCTGAACGTGCGTTCGCAGTTCCGCACCATCAAGGCCTTTGTGCCGGGCATGCTCAGCAAAGGCGGCGGCTCCATCATCAACGTGGCCTCGGTGGCCGGCAGCATCAAGGGTGCCCCCAACCGCTTTGTCTATGGCACCACCAAGGCCGCCGTCATTGGCCTGACCAAGGCTGTGGCGGCCGACTTCATGGCGCGCGGCGTGCGCTGCAACGCCATCTGCCCGGGCACCGTGGAATCGCCTTCGTTGCGTGACCGCATCGCCGCCCAGGCGGCGGCCAGCGGCCAGACGCAGGCCCAGGTCGAAGCGCTGTTCATTTCGCGCCAACCCATGGGCCGGCTGGGCCGCGTGGAAGAAATCGCCATGCTGGCCGTGTACCTGGCCAGCGACGAATCTGCATTCACCACCGGCACCGCCCAGGTCATCGACGGCGGCTGGTCCAACTGAGAAAGACGCATTCCATGAAACTGCTACGCCACGGCCCCAGGGGCCAAGAAAAGCCCGGCATCCTTGACGCCCAGGGCCAGGTGCGTGACCTCAGCGCACTCATTGCCGACCTCACGGCCGCGCACCTCACGCCCGCCGGCCTGGCCGCCTTGCGTGCCCTTGACCTGAACGCCCTGCCCGTGGTGCCACAAGGCACGCTGGCCGTGCCCTGGACGGGCATGAGCAAGTTCATTGCCATCGGCCTGAACTACGCCGACCACGCGGCCGAATCCAACATGGCCATCCCCAAGGAACCCATCGTTTTCAGCAAGACGCTGGAATGCGCCGTGGGCTGCACCCATGCCGTGGTGCTGCCGCAAAACTCGCTCAAGAGCGACTGGGAAGTGGAGCTTGGCGTGGTCATCGGCAGCCGTGCCCGCTACGTGAGCGAGGCGGATGCGCTGGCGCACGTGGCTGGCTACTGCGTGGTCAATGACGTGTCGGAGCGCGACTTCCAGCTTGAACGTGGCAGCCAGTGGGACAAGGGCAAGGGCTGCGACACCTTCGGCCCCATCGGCCCCTGGCTCGTCACCGCCGATGAAGTGGGCGACGTGCAGAACCTGGGCATGTGGCTCGACGTGAACGGCAAGCGCTTCCAGACCGGCAACACCCGCACCATGGTCTTTGGCGTGGCGCAGATCGTGAGCTACCTGAGCCGCTTCATGACGCTCAACCCCGGCGACCTCATCACCACCGGCACGCCGCCCGGTGTGGGCATGGGCATCAAGCCCAGCCCCGTGTTCCTGA
Organism: uncultured Rubrivivax sp.; assembly: GCA_964620975.1. Taxonomy (GTDB): domain Bacteria; phylum Pseudomonadota; class Gammaproteobacteria; order Burkholderiales; family Burkholderiaceae_C; genus Rubrivivax. Next base: position 3,554 of record CAZUKT010000284.1, read on the forward strand.
AGCCGGGCGACGTGATGCGGCTGGGCATTGAAAAACTCGGTGAACAGCAGCAGAGCGTGTTTGCCTGGGATCCTGCACTGATCGACGGCTGATCTGGGCAGCGCGCCGTATGAGCAACAGCCCCGCCATCCGCATCCACGCGGCCGACAACGTGGTCATCGCGCGCCGGCAGTTGCTGGGCGGCACGGTGCTCGCGGACGAAGGCATCACTGTCGCCGGCCTGGTGCCGCCGGGGCACAAGGTGGCCACGCGGGCCATCGCGGCCGGTGAAGCGGTGCGCCGCTACAACCAGATCATCGGCACCGCCACACAGGCCATTGCGCCGGGGCAGCACGTGCACACGCACAACCTGGCCTTCAGCGCGTTTGAGCGCACCCATGAACCCGGCGCCGGCGCCGCACCCACGGCCTACGAAGCCGAGCCCGCAACCTTCATGGGCATCGTGCGCCCCGACGGCCGGGTCGCCACGCGCAACTACATCGGCGTGCTCACCAGCGTCAACTGCAGCGCCACGGCGGCGCGCGCCATTGCAGACCACTTCCGGCGCGACATCCATCCTGAAGCCCTGGGCGACTTTCCCAACGTCGACGGCGTAGTGGCCTTGACCCACGGCATGGGCTGCGCCACGGCCAGCGACGGCGAAGAACTCCAGGTGCTGCGACGCACGCTGGGCGGCTATGCACGCCACGCCAATTTCTGCGCCGTGCTGGTGGTGGGCCTGGGCTGCGAGACCAACCAGATCCAGGGCCTGGTGGCGCAAGAGGGGCTGCAAGAAGGCGCATGGCTGGTCACCTTCAACATTCAGGACACCGGCGGCACGGCCAAGACCGTGGCACGTGGCGTGGCCGAGATCAAGCGCATGCTGCCGCAAGCCAACCGCGTGCAGCGGGCGCCCGTGCCGGCTCGTCACTTGGTGGTGGGCCTGCAGTGCGGCGGCAGCGACGGCTACAGCGGCATCAGCGCCAACCCGGCACTGGGCGCAGCGGTAGACCGCCTGGTGCGCCACGGCGGCACCGCCATCCTGAGCGAAACGCCTGAAATCTACGGCGGCGAACACCTGCTCACACGGCGCGCCGTCAGCACCACCGTGGCCGACAAGCTGCGGGCGCGCATCGCCTGGTGGGAGCGTTACACCGCACGCAACGGCATGCAGATGGACAACAACCCGTCGGCCGGCAACAAGGCCGGTGGGCTGACCACCATTCTGGAGAAAAGCCTGGGCGCCATCGCCAAGAGTGGCACCACCAACCTGGTCGAGGTCTATGAATTCGCTGAAAGGGTGGCGGCCCAGGGCTTTGTCTACATGGACACACCCGGCTATGACCCCGTCAGCGCCAC
>CAZUKT010000284.1:4901-6431 GCA_964620975.1 uncultured Rubrivivax sp.
GGTGCCAACCTCATTTGTTTTACCACCGGGCGCGGCTCGGCTTATGGCTGCGCGCCTTCACCTTCGATCAAGCTCAGCACCAACACGGCGTTGTGGACCAAGCAAGAAGACGACATTGACATCAACTGCGGCGGCATCGTGGACGGCACCGACACAGTGGGTGAGGCCGGCGAGCGCATCTTTCAGCTCATGCTGGCCACGGCATCGGGGCGGGCCACCAAGAGTGAACAACACGGCTACGGCCAGAACGAATTTGTGCCCTGGCAGCTGGGTGCGGTGATGTAGGCGGCTGCGGCGGCGCGTGCCCGCCAAGGCGGCATGCGACGGCAGGCGTCAAGCGTCAAGCGTCAAGCGTCAAGCGTCAAGCGTCAAGCGTCAGGAGTCAGGCGTCAGGCGTCAGGCAGGGACCGCCGCGCATCGCTGGCGGTTTCGTAGATGTGTGGCGCCACGCCGCGTGCTGCCAGCGCCGGGCCCAGCTTGGCACGCAAGAAACCACTGGTGGTGTAGCGCGCCACGTCGATGTAGTGGCGGTCCACCAGCTCACGCACCATGGCTGCCCAGTCGTCTTCCACGAGCGGGTCCAGCGCAAAGTGGTCGTAGTTGACGACGCCATACACCTTGTGCCCCAACGGCACCAGGCGCTGTTCCACCTCGCGCCGCACGGCCTCGACGTCGTCCAGGCTGCGGATGCTCAGGCGCTCGAAGTTGATGAACAGCGTGCGTGTGGCCACGTCGTAGGTAAAGCGGTCGGCCAGCGGCAGCATCAGCAGCCGCGCCCGCAAGCCCATGGGCGCGTGGGCAAAAAGGCCTGCGTCCATCAAGATGGGCGGCCGTTCGATGATGGGCCTGAAGGCCATGCCCGCCAGCACGTCGTGGTCCAGATCCAGGCCAGGCGCGATCTCCAGCAGTTCGATGCCGCGTTCATGCAGGCCAAACACCGCACGCTCGGTCACGTACAGCACCGGCTGGCCACGCCGCCAGGCCTCGCGGCCCGAAAAAGTGCGCTGCTCCACTTGAGGCACGAACTTGCGCGCACCGCTGGTCGCGAAGCTGCCCACAAAGACCACGCGCTTGGCGTTCTGGCTGATGTTGATGAATCCACCCGCACCGGCCAGGCGTGAGCCGAACTTGCTGACGTTGACGTTGCCTTCGGCGTCGGCCTGCGCCAGGCCCAGGAAGGCGATGTCGAGCCCACCACCGTCGTAAAAGTCAAACTGGTAGGGCTGGTCGATCACCGCTTGGGTGTTCACTGCCGCGCCGAAGTTCAGCCCGCCGGCGGGAATGCCGCCAATCACCCCAGGTTCAGCGGTGAGGGTGATGAGGTCAATCACCCGCTCTTCAGCCGCCACCGTGGCAAAACTAATGAGTTCATGTGGGGTTTTGTCCAAACACATGGCGGGCAGCAGGGCACCGCCCATTCCGGCATCAAAGTCAGCGCGCTGCTGCACCGTGGCGTCGTCGGGCAGGTCAGCCGTGGCAAACACCAGCAGCAGCCGTTGTGCCGAGGGTTGCGCGCGGGCCGCCGTCAGC
>CAZUKT010000285.1:0-1774 GCA_964620975.1 uncultured Rubrivivax sp.
GCCAAGGAAGGCCAGGAGGTGGACTTCTACCACTGGAGCGCCATCCTGCGGTCGGTGTCTGGCTTCGAGATCTACCGCAAGGTGTATCGCAACGTGATCCACCCCGAAAAGGTGGCCGAACTGCTGATCCTGCGGCCCGACATGCCGCGCTCGCTGGCCGCGTGCATGAACGAGGCCGTGGCCAACCTGCAACTGGTGGCCAATGAACAAAGCAGCGAAACCCTGCGCCGCGCCGGCAAGCTGAAGTCAGACCTGCGCTACGGCCGCATCGACGAAATCCTGGCCACCGGGCTGCATGCCTACCTGACGCAGTTCCTTGACCGCGTGGGCGACCTGGGTGTGGGCATCAGCCGCGACTTCCTGGTGCCCATGGCCGCCTGAGGGCAACCCCCCCAGCGCCGAGCCGAGCCTGGCGCATGCAGGCGCCATGCCGGGTTGAAGCGCTTGCCAATATGACGGCGTCTCAGCGCCGTGCCGGTGGCGCATCGGGTTTGCGCAAACCCACACGTGCGCCCCAATCTGCCACCCGGCGTTCCAGCACGCGCTGCGTGAATGCGGCCTGCCGGCGGCGGAATTCGCCTTCGTCCGCCAGCGACTGCGCCTGCGCACGCCCGCCGGCCTGCGGCTGGGGCCGTGTGGCTGCGGTGGGCAGCACACGCAGCAAGTAGGTGTCGGTGCGGTTGTTGGTGTCGCTGCTGGGCAGCGCCAGCAGGGGCACAAATTCGTTGCCCACACTCACCAGGCCGTGATAGTCGCCCAGGAACAGCCCACGTGCGTTGGGGGCTGCGGTCATGTCAAAGGGGTTCCACACCACCGTCTCGGCAAAGGTGGTGCCATCGCGCGTGGTGGCCAGCCAGGCGGCTGCCAGCAGGGTGTTCGTGGCTGCGGTGTTGGGCCGCAGGTCGAGGTACATCACCGCCAGCAGGCCGTCGTCGCGCACCTGCAGCGTGGGGGTAAAGGCCGGCACGGCCGGGTTGCCCTTGGCGGCCACCGGGCTGCTCCAGCTCAGGCCACCGTCGGTGGATCTGGAGAGCGCAATGCCGTCGTGTTGCCCACCCGAGAAGCGGCTGTCTTGCCAGGCCAGCCACAGCGTGCCGTCGGGCGCGGCGGCCACGGCGGGGATGATGCTGCCGTCGCGAATGACGGTGCCGGTGGCGGCGTCGCGTGTGCCCAGGCCGCGGTGTTCGGCCACCGTCACCGGCGCGCTCCAGGTGTTGCCCTGGTCGGTGGAGCGGATGACGCGCACCCGGTTCAACACGGCCGCGCCGTTGACCTGTATTTCAGTGAACACATTCACCAGCACACCACGCGCCGGCCCGCCCGGCAGCACCACGATGCGGTTGCCTATGGTCTGCGCGCTGTTCTGGGTGGGCACGGGGCGGTAGATTTCACGCACCGGCTCCCAGCTCAGCCCGGCGTCGGTGGACCGGGCCAGCAGCGTGGGGCCGTCGCCCGAGGCTTCCAGCCGGTCCCACACGGCGTATACGCGGCGGGCGTCCAGCACGTCCACGGTGAGCGTGTTCTTGTCGTTGAACAAGTCGGCCCCGGCATCGCGCACCAACACCTGCGGTGCGCTGAAGCTGCGCCCGCCGTCGGTGGACCGGCTGGCCAGCATGGCGCTGACGCTGCTGCCGGTGAACGACTCGCCGCTGATGGCCAGTGCCATGACATGCACCGTGCCGTCACTGCCGATGTCCACCCAGGGGTCGCTGGCACGTTCGTAGTCGCCCACGCTGCCGGCACAGGTCACCGCCTCAAGATCAGGATCAACGCG
>CAZUKT010000285.1:1784-6406 GCA_964620975.1 uncultured Rubrivivax sp.
CGGTGGTGGCGGCACTGACCATGGCGCGTGAGCCGCCGTTGCTCCAGCGGTCTTGTTGCCACACGGCCACCAGGTGGTCGCCATTGCCGGTGGCGCGGGCCAGCATGGGCTCCACTTCGGCGTTGACATACACCGTGCCCGCGCCGCCCACCGAGCAGCCGGCAGCCACCGGCGACTCGGCGCTCACGCGGCCCGCGGGCAGGGCCAGCGCGGGGGGTGGCGGTTCGCCGGGGCCGTCGCCCCCACAGGCTTGCAAAAGTGCGGCGGCGGCCAGCCAGGAAGCGATCTTCTTCATGCCGACAAGCATAGCGGCGCAAGGCCCTGGCGGCCACACCGGGGCTGCCCTGGTGCGGCCCCCGGCGCCAGCCACTGGCCCGGTGCGGCCCCGCCGCGGCAGCGCCCCTATGATGCGCCCCCATGTTGCAACGCCTCGCCTGTCTCATGCTCATGTGCACAACCGCCGCTGTGGCGCAGACCGCCCTGCCGCCCTTGCCACCCGTGGCGCCCACCGTGGCCCATGTGGTGAAGAGCCCCCACGGCGACCGGGTGGACGAATACCACTGGCTGCGCGACGACGACCCCAAGACCAAGCGGCCTGAAGTGATGCGCCACCTGGAGGCCGAAAACGCCTACACCGCCGCCATGCTGGCGCCGCTTGCGCCGCTGCAGGCCAAGTTGGTGGCCGAAATGCGCGCGCGGCTGCGTGAAGACGACAGCACCCCGCCGGTCTACGACCACGGCTGGTGGCGCTGGCGCCAGTACAAGACCGGCGCCGAGCACCCGGTGCTGATGCGCCAGCGTGGCACGCCCGAGCGGCCCAACCCCGGCGCGCCGGCCGAAGTGATGCTCGATCAAAACGAGCGCGCCCAGGGCCAGGCGTTTTACAGCGTGGGCTCGGCCGCCGTCAGCCCCAATGGCGAGCTCCTGGCCTGGGCCGAAGACACCGGCGGCCGGCGCATCCACACGCTGCGCATCAAGAACCTCCTGACCGGCCAGGTGCTGGCCGACGCGGTGCCCGGTGTGCTGGAAGACCTGGAATGGGCCAACGACAACCGCACGCTCTTCTACATTCGCCAAGACCCCGTCACGCTGCAAAGCGGGCCGGTGTACCGCCACGTGCTGGGCACGCCGGCCGACGCCGACGTGAAGGTGTTTGAAGAGGCCGACAAGACGCTCTTCGTGGGCCTGGGGCGCAGCGCGTCGGGACGCTACATCATCGTCACCATTGGCGGCTTTGACACCAACGAAACCCGTGTGCTCGACGCCGGCAAGCCCACCGCCGCACTGCGTGTGGCGCTGGCGCGCCGCGACAAGGTGCGCCATGGCGCCGACCACATCCACGGCCGCTGGGTCATCCGCACCAACGAAGGCGCACCCAACTTCCGCCTGGTGAGCGCACCCGACAGCGCGCCCGACGACCGCAAGCGCTGGCGCACGCTGGTGCCGGGCCGCGAGAGCGCCACGCTGGAAAACTTTGTGCTGCTCAACCAGGGCATTGCACTGGAAGAGCGTGTGGACGCCGACCTGGCCGTGCGCTTGCTCGTCAAGGGCCGCTCGGTGCCCGTGGCGGCCGCACCGGCCACCACCGTGGGCCTGGGTGACAACCGCGACCCGGCCGCGGCGCACCTGCGCTACATGGTCACGTCCATGGTGCAACCCACGCTCACGTATGACCTGCACCTGGCCAGCGGCCAGCGTGTGCTGCGCAAGACGCTGGACGTGCCCACTTACGACGCCGGCCTCTACGCCACCACCCGCCTGTGGGCCGACGCCCGCGACGGCAAACGGGTGCCGGTGACGCTGTCGTGGCGCCGCGACAAGGCGCAGGCCAACGGCAGCGCGCCCATCATGGTCATCGGCTACGGCGCCTACGGCAGCTCTTACGACGCCACCTTTGGGCGCCACCGCGCCAGCCTCATGGACCGCGGTTTCGTGGTGGCCATTGCGCACGTGCGCGGCGGCGCCGAAATGGGCGAGGGCTGGTACGAGGACGGCCGGCTGATTAACAAGAAAAACACCTTCAACGACTTCATCGACGCCACGCAGGCGCTGGTCAAGGCCGGCTGGGGCCAGGCCGGCCAGGTGTTTGCCAGCGGCGGCTCGGCCGGTGGCCTGCTGATGGGCGTGGTGGCCAACCAGGCGCCGCAGTTGTACCGGGGCATCGTGCTGGACGTGCCTTTTGTGGACGCCGTGACCACCATGCTGGACGACAGCATCCCGCTCACGGCCAACGAATGGACGCAGTGGGGCAACCCGACGGAAAAGGCGGCCTACGACTACATGCTGTCGTATTCGCCCTATGACAACCTGCGTGCGCAGGACTACCCGGCCATGCTCGTGACCACGGGGCTGTGGGATTCACAGGTGCAGTACTTCGAGCCCGCCAAGTACGTGGCCCGTTTGCGCGCCCGCAAGACCGACAAGAACCCGCTGCTGCTGGCCGTCAACCTGGCTGCGGGTCACGGGGGTGCGTCGGGCCGCTATGCCGCGCTGGCCGAGCTGGCACGTGAATACGCCTTTGTGCTGGACCTGGCCGGCCGCCGCGACTGAGCATTTCAGCCTGCAGCGCGGCGGCGCAGTGGGGCAGCGCAGTTCGGCGGCGTTATGGCGCCGACGTCTGCAGCCGCAGCGCCTGCGCCAGCTCGATCACGGCCATGGCGTAGTAGGCCGACCAGTTGTAGCGCGTCACCACATAAAAGTTTTGCGTGCCGGCCACGTAGCTGGCGGCCAGGTCGCCGTTTTGCAGCTCCACCAGGGCCAGCAGGCCGCCGTGGGCGCGGCCGGCGTCTGACAACACGGCGCCCTGTTCAGCCATTTGTGCGGCCGTGAAGCTGGGCAGGATGTCCGGTGCCAACAGCGTGGCGCGTGCGGTGGTGTCCACCGGCGCGGCCACGGCGTGGTGGGTGGCCATGCCGGCTTGCCAGCCGGCCTGCGCCAAGTAGTGGGCCACGCTGCCCACCACGTCGGCCGGGTTGTCTTGCAGGCGGATGTGGCCGTCGTCGTCCATGTCCACGGCAAAGCGGTTGACGCTGCTGGGCATGAACTGCGGCAGACCCAAGGCACCGGCGTAACTGCCCAGCACGCCGGTGGGGTCCACGCCTTCGCGGCTGCACATCACGAAAAAAGCTTCCAGCTCGCTGCGGAAGAAGACGCTGCGGTCCTTGCGGCCGGGTGGGAAGTCAAAGCTCAGCGTGGCCAGCGCGTCCAGGATGCGAAAGTTGCCCATGACGCGGCCGTAGAAGGTTTCCACCCCCACGATGGCCACCACGATCTCGGGTGGCACGCCATAACGCGCTTGCGCCTGCGTGAGCCAGGCCGCGTGGGCGCGCCAGAAGGCCACACCTTCGGCAATGCGCTTGGGCTCGACAAAACGCGCCCGGTAGGCGGCCCAGTTCTTGGCCGTGCCCGCAGGCGGCGGCATGATGAGCTTGCGCACCGCTTCCACCCGCGTGGCCTGTGCCAGGTGCAGTTCAAGCCAGCGTTGGCTGAGGCCGCTGCGGGCTGCCACTTCAGCCGCAAAGGCCAGCGCGGCGGGGTGGTTGGCGTAGGGCGGGCCGCCGGCTGCGGCGGTGCGCGTGCGGGCGGTTTTTGCCGGTTTGGCCCGCCGCTTGGGCCCGACAGGGGACTTGGCCTCGGGGGCGGCCAGCGTGGGCATGGCCAAACCCAGCCCCGCACACAGCGCCACACAAAGCCCCAGGGCCACGCGGCGGCGGGTGGGTGGCGGGCGTGGCTTGGGCGGCAAGGTCATGGGGCCGATTATCAAGAGCCGGCGGCCACCACCGGCATCTGGGCCTGGGAGTCTCAAAGTTTGCGGGCCTGTTGTGCGCCGCTCCTCAAGCCTCGTTGCCTCAGGGCACGGGTGGCGGCCCCAGGCGGCCCGCGCTGGCCTTGGCCTGCCGTGCCAGGGCAGCAAACTGCCGCCACCAGGCGCGCCCTGGTGTGTGCGCGCGGGTCGTACCTGGGGGGCCAACCTGGGCCTGGCCGTAGCGGCTGGCGTCCAGCGCGTCCAGTTGTTGCGCCAGTGCCTCGCCGGGGGCCCCCAAGGCTTGCCGCACCAGCGCCGCACGGGTGCGCGGGCCGTGGTGCGGCAACACGGCCACGCCCAGCGCTTGCAGCGTGGTCTGCACACGCCGCTGCAGGCGCTGCCACGGGTCTTGCCGGTGGCGGTCCCACCAGGCCCAGGCGGCACCGCCCAGCGCAGCGCTGCACAACAGGCCTGTCAACAAGGACACCAGATCCTGCCAGCTCGGCGAGGCCAGGCCCAGTGAACGCAACAAGTCCAGTTGCTGACCTTGGGCGTAGTTCAGCACCCATTGGTTCCAGCGGTTGTTGACGGTCTCCCAGCTCTTGCGAAACTGCTCGGCCAGGGCCGGGTTGATGCTGGCCACGGCGCCGGCCATCAGCCCCGGCGGGCGCACCAGGCTGCGGCCCCGCTGTATGCGGTCGGGCGCCACGGCCGAGGTGGGGTCGACACGCCGCCAGCCTTGGCCTTCTTGCCAGATTTCGGACCAGGCGTGGGCGTTGCGCTGGCGCACGACCCAGTAGCCGTCCTGTGGCTCGGCGTCGGCGCCCTGGTAGCCGGTGACGATGCGTGCCGGCACGTCCATCGCGCGCAGGACGAC
>CAZUKT010000286.1:0-4643 GCA_964620975.1 uncultured Rubrivivax sp.
GATTCATCGCCTGTTTCATCGCGTTCACTCCCAGTGACAAGGACCGCAGCGCCCCAAGGTGTGGCGAGGCCGCTGCTTGAGCCCTTGTGTGATGAATCGCGAATGCGGCCCCAAAGCCGCCACACACCCCCGCATTCAGGGGGTCAGGCCCGTGGCGAGGCCGTCGTTGCAACCGCCGCACCAGCAAGCGCTGTGGCCGCAATCCGCGCGCACAGAGGCCGTGATCGACTGCATGCTCAACCAGAACGCCCACGACGCCGGCGCGGCCCGCGTTGCCGCCATGGCCTGGAGCGTGGTCCACATCGGCCACGAACACCGCGTCGGCATCGTGCAGATGCCCTGCCCGGAAGTCGCCTGCCTGGGCCTGGCCCGCGCACGGCCCATCGGCTGCAGGGCTACGTGATTGCGGGCTACGGCGTGTTGGCGGTATTGGGCGGCGGCCCGCACGGCCCGGCTTGTGCCGTGCATCAAGGCGCAGGCGGGCTGGCGCCCCGTCGATCTGTCAAAGGACACTGCGGGTGCCCACCCGCCGCGCCTTTGCCAAGGCCACGCCGGCCAGCCCGGCCAGCCACAGCGCCCAGGTGCCGGGTTCGGGCACCGGCGTCAACAAGAAGGCTTGCCCTTCGTGTGTGATGAGGTTGAAACCGTTGACCAGGATGGCCCCGCCGTCGTTGATGCTGGCAGCCGAACCCAAGTGCCAACCGGCAAGCCGCTCGTCAGCACCCAGGTAGAGATTCAGGTCAATCGCTTGAAAGTTGTCCCACAGCACCGCATGGGACAGGCCTTGGTCTGAAGTGCTGGTGCCCACGGTCTGCCCCCAACGGTTGACGTCCAGCGCAATGCTGTGCTCGCCGCCCGGCAAGGTGCCCAGGTCAAACACCCAGTCGGCCAACCAAAGTGCGGCGTGCGTTTGGCCTGCAGTGGTTTGGGCACGACCCACGATGAGGCCCGATTCGCTGATGCTGTTGGCAGCGTCCCACGGGGTGGCGCTCAGGCTGGCCAAAACGGTGGGCACCCCGTTGAACCAGCTGACGGCGCGCGCGCCTGTTGCGGCATCGACGCCCCACCCCACCACCACGCCCTGGTTGTTGATGGCAAAGGCCGCGCTGTTCAGGCCGCCGAGGTCACCCAGTTCAGTGCCCAGGCCATTGGCGTCCCACAGTGTTGCGGCTGTCGACGGGTATTCGAACCCGCCTCCGGGGTAGCGGGTCATGCCCACCACCCAGCCCGCATCGTTGACGCCATAGGCCATGGTCTTCAGCCCTGACTGGTACGGCGCGCGCAGCTCGGTGTAGGCCCCTGCCTGCCAACGAAGGGACGCATCCGAGGCCTCGTGGTAGGTGGCAATCTGGCCGTTCTCGCTGAGACCCAGCCTCGACGCGCTGTCCAGTTCGTACAGGGCAGGCAAACCGAGGCTCTGTCCGGCCCCGGACTGCCACAGCAGGGCTTCGCGATAGCGGTCAGTGCCTGCCACCTGGCCCGCGTTGTTCAGCGCGCTGCCCAGAACCATGCCGGTCACGGGCATCAGTTGATAGCCTGCGGCGGCTTCGGCACGGGCCGAGGTGGCAAGGGTCGTGCCCAGCGTGGCGCTCGCCACGACAAGGCCCAGAAACAGTTGATTCAACACCGCAGGTCTCCTTGAGGTTCAGGACCACGGTGGGCCCTCAGAGTGGGCGCCGTTCAAGTCCGTACCTTGCAGATCGCGAATGCGGCCCCAAACCCGCCACGCCCCCCACGTTCAGGGGGCCACGCCTGCTGCAATGCCATCACCGCCGCAGCGGCACGCGGCCGGGTGTCAAGGCACGTGCACAAAGGCCAATCGGTTTGTGGGTGAAGGACTGGTCTTCGCAGCGCGGGATGGTCCCGGCCGCATGCTCTGCATCACCTGCCGTGGAAGGAGCGGCAGCGCCATGGCGCTAGCCGCTGCCAATTTTCATCATGCGGGGCAACAGCGCAGACCCTGGTCGACGGGCACCTCAAACCTGCAGCGGCTGCAGCATCAGCCGCTCTACAAACGCACTGCGCGCCTGCTTCTGCGCCGCCGTGCCCTGGCGGTTGAGCACCGATTCAGCCACTTCGTAGCTGTACAGCAAGAAGGCGCGCATGGCGGCTTCTTCGGCGCCAAAGCCCAGGGCGCCAAAAACCTGGGTGTGGTACGCAATGCGCGCTGAATCGGCTGCGTCCACGGCCTGGCGGGCCATGTCGTCGCGCCGCGCCCAGGCCCGAATGGCCAGCTCGATGCGCGCCGCACGAGCGGCGGCGCGGCCGCGGAAGGGCAGCGAAATCACGTCGCGCAACTGGGCGCGTGGGTCGTTGTGCGCCGTTTCCAGCCGGCGTGTGAGCTGCTCGGTGGTGCGTTCGCTCCAGGCTTGCAGCACACGCCGCAGCAGGTCTTCGCGGTCGCGAAAGTGCCAGTAGAAACTGCCGCGTGTGACGCTGAGCTGCGTGGCCAGCACGTCCACACGCACGTGGTCTATGCCCTGGTCCACCAGCACGGCGGTGGCGGCGTCTGTCCAGGTTTCGGGCGTCAGAGACGCGCGGGGGGAATCGGCTGCTGCTGCGGCGGCTGCCTTGCGGGCGGCGCCAGCGGGCCGGGGGCGGGTGACGGTGGGGCTCATCGGCAGTGGACGGCGTGGGGTGACAGGGGCAACGGGGGGCAAGAGGGCACGGAGGCAAGCGGCGCGGCAGACCTGGAGATCGAAGAACCGCGGGCGCAAATTGCGGCAGTGAACAAAGCCGCCGCGCCAGGGCTCGCAGCATGACGCCATGCAGTGATGTATGGAACTCCGGGCAAACACTGATGCCGGCGTGCGGCCATCTGCATACCATCCGGCGCCAAACACATACACATGTGTATGGACACGGCACCCGATGGACTGAAGGTGGCCGGCCCTGCACCCCATGGAGACATCATGGCGAGCCCTTTCTTTGACAACCCGCGTTTGCTTGCGCCCCGGCAAACGGTGCGCACGCCACGCGCCGACGGCGGCTTTGTGCTGCAGTCGCCCGAGCCGCTGCGCGCCTACGCCCGCTGCGTGGGTGAATGGCTGGAGCAATGGGCCCGCGACACACCGCATGCCATGGCCTTTGCCGAAGCCGACGGCCAGGGCGGCTGGCGCAGCCTGACCTGGGCCGCGCTGCGCGTGCAGGTGGGCGGCGTGGCGCAGGCGCTGATCAACCTCAAGCTGCCGGCGGGCAAGCCCATCGCCATCTTGTCGGACAACGCCCTGGACCACCTGGTGCTGGTGCTGGCGGGCATGCACATCGGCCGCGCCGTGTGCACCATCAGCAGTGGCTATTGCCGCCTGGCGCAAGACGACTACAGCCGCATCCACGGCATCCTGCAAACGCTGGACCCCTGCCTGGTGTACGCGTCCAACGCCGACATCTACGGCCCGCCGCTGGTGTGGTCTGGCATCAGCGCGGTGGAAGTGTTCAGTGTGGGTGCAGAAACGCGGGCCGGCGCGGTGCCGTTTGCCAAGCTGGCGGCCACCCCCGAAACACCGGCCGTGATGCAGGCCTTTGAAGCCATCACGCCCGACACCCACGCCAAGTACTTGCTCACCAGCGGCAGCACCGGCCAGCCCAAGGTGGTGATCAACACCCACCGCATGCTGTGCGCCAACCAGCAGATGCTGGCGCAGACACTGCGTTTTCTGGACGAAGAAAAGCCCGTGCTGCTGGACTGGCTGCCCTGGAGCCACACCTTCGGCGGCAACCACAACGTGAACCTGGTGCTGCGCAGCGGCGGCACGCTGTACATCGACGAAGGCCGCCCGCTGCCCGGCGCCATCGACAAGACCATCGCCCACCTGCGCGAGGTGCAGCCCACGGTGTACTTCAACGTGCCGCGTGGCTACGAGATGCTGTTGCCCACGCTGGAACGCGACGACGACCTGGCACGCCGCTTTTTTGCCAAGCTGCGCATGGTGTTCTACGCCGGCGCCGGCATGCCGGTGTCCACCTGGCAGCGGCTTGAAGCGGTGGCCGCACGGGTGCGTGAAGAACCCTTGTGGATGACCACCAGCTGGGGCAGCACCGAAACCGCACCCGCCATCACCTTTGCCAGCTGGAAGCTCGACCGCCCCGGGGTCATCGGCCTGCCCATGCCGGGTGTGAAGCTCAAGTTCATCCCCAACGGCGGCAAACTGGAGATGCGCATCCGGGGCGACAACATCTTCCCCGGCTACCGCCACAACCCCGAAGCCACGGCGGCGGCGTTTGACGACGAAGGTTATTACTGCATCGGTGACGCCGGCCACTTGCTGGACGAGGCCGACCCGCTGCAGGGCGTGGTCTTCAACGGCCGCGTGGCCGAAGACTTCAAGCTCACCAGTGGCACCTGGGTCAGCGTGGGCACGCTGCGCGTGAAGGTGGTGTCGGCGCTGGCACCGTATGCGCAGGACGTGGTCATCACCGGCCACGACCGCAGCGAGATCGGTGCACTCGTGTTCCTGACCGAAGCCGGCCGCGCCGTGCCGCAGGAAGAAATGGCCGGCTACATGCAAGCCGGCTTGCGTGCGCTGAAGGACGAAGGCGCGGGATCGTCGCAGACACCCACCCGCGCGCTGCTGCTGCCCGACGGCCCCAGCGCCGCCGCCGGCGAGATCACCGACAAGGGTTACGTCAACCAACGCCTGGTG
>CAZUKT010000286.1:4653-6384 GCA_964620975.1 uncultured Rubrivivax sp.
CTGACGCGCCGCGCCGCCGAAGTTGAAGCCCTGTACGCCACACCCGCCGACCCGCGGGTGATCCGGCCTTGAACTGCATTGCACCTGAAAGCCCCGCATGAGCACCCTTTTTGAACCCCTGGCCGCCACCGGTGCGCTGGCTGCATTGCACCTGCTGCGGCTGGAGCAGGCCGGCCCTGTGTTGCACATCCGGCTGAACCGGCCGGCCAAGCGCAATTCGGTCAGCGACGAACTGCTGGCGCAGTTGCACACCGTGTTCGTGAACATGCCCAAGGGCATCAAGGCGGCCGTGCTCAGTGGCGAGGGCGGGCACTTCTGCGCCGGTCTGGACCTGACCGAGGTCACCGAGCGCAATGTCTTTGAAGGCATGCACCACTCCCGCGCCTGGCATGCGTGTTTTGACGCCATGCAATTTGGCCCCGTGCCGGTGATTGCCGTGCTGCACGGCGCGGTGGTGGGCGGTGGGCTGGAACTGGCGTCGGCGGCCCACCTGCGTGTGGCCGAGGCCAGCACGTTTTACGGCCTGCCCGAAGGCACACGCGGCATCTTCGTGGGCGGCGGCGGCTCGGTGCGCATCAGCCGCCTCATCGGCGTGGCGCGCATGACCGACATGATGCTCACCGGCCGCGTCTTTGACGCCGACGAAGGCCAGACCTTCGGCATCAGCAACTACCGCGTGGCCGACGGCGCAGGCGTGGCCAAGGCGCTGGAACTGGCCACCAAGATTGCCGGCAACGCACCGCTGTCCAACTACGCCATCACGCAGGCGCTGCCGCGCCTTGCCGACCTGTCGGCCAGCGACGGCCTCTTCATGGAAACGCTGATTTCGTCCATCGCCCAGGGCGACGAAGCGGCCAAGGAACGCGTGCGGGCCTTTCTTGAAAAGCGCGCCAACAAGGTGGCCAAGGCCTGAAGCGCAAACACCATGTTCAACCTCTTCAACGACACTTTCATCCTCGACGGCATCCGCACGCCGCAGGTGGACTACCAAGGCGCGTTTGCCGACGCCAACCCCATTGACCTGGGCATCAAGGCGGCGCGTGCCGTGCTGGCGCGCAGCGGCGTCGCTGCGGCGGATGTGGATTCGGTGATCACCGGCAACATGGCGCCCGGTGGCTTTGACCAGTTCTACGTGGCGCGCCACATTGGCCTGTATGCGGGTGTGCCGCTGCAAGTGCCGGCGCTCAATGCACAGCGCATCTGCGGCACGGGCTTTGAAGTCTTCCGCCAGGCGGGTGAACAGATCGCCCTGGGCTGCGCAACCCTGGCCCTGGTGGTGGGCACCGAGAGCATGACGCGCAACCCGATTGCTGCCTTTGACCACCGGGGTGGTTTCCGCCTGGGCGCGCCGGTGGGCTTCAAGGACTACATGTGGGAAGCGCTCACCGACCCGGCCGCCGTGAACATGATCCAGACGGCCGAGAACCTGGCCGTCAAGTACGGCATCACACGCGCTGACGTGGACGCCTTTGCCGCCAGCTCTTTTGCCAAGGCCGTGGCGGCGCAAGAGGCGGGTTGGTTTGACGGCGAGATCGTGCCGGTGGCCAACGAGACCTTTGAACTGGCGGGCTACAAACCGCGTGGCATCCGCCTGGCAGGCAAGGCCACCGTGGCCGACCGCGACACCCACCCGCGCCCCACACCGCCCGAGGTGCTGGCCAAGCTGCGCAGCGTGTTCAACGGCGGTGTGCAGACGGGTGGCAACAGCTCGGCGCTGACCGACGCCGCCGC
>CAZUKT010000287.1:0-6376 GCA_964620975.1 uncultured Rubrivivax sp.
GTTGGACCACGGCGATGAAAGCGCTTTCAGAATGCTATGTGATTGCCCTGTGGGCCGTCACCTAGGGAAGTCCCAGGGGCGTTGAACCGCAGGGCCGAATGCGTACTGCCGCCGCGCGGCCGTGGTTTGGGTGCGTGCCGCTGCCCGGGCATGTGCAGCGCTTTCGCGTGCGCGGCGCTGGCGCACGCCAGCCGCCATTCACGCCGTTGTGCAGGCGTTTCGTCGCCCTGCCGGCGGTGCGCCGGCCAATGGCATTACCCTCGCGGGCTTTCAGCCTTGCCCTTTGGGCGACCAGCGCGATGCGTGCTTCAATTTCTATCGTTTCGGTTGTGCTGGCGGCGGCTGCTGTGCTGGCGGCTTGCGGCAAGGGTGGTGGCCCGGCCGCTGCCGCCTCTGCGGCGGCGTCGGCGCCGGCCGCCAAGGTGTCCACCGTGCTTTTGCTGTCGGCTGAAGACCTGCTCACTGTGAGTCCGCGGACCCAAGCCAGTGGCCCGGTCATCACCGGGTCTCTTGAACCCGAAAAACGTGCCGACCTGCGGGCTGAAGTGGGTGCCCTGGTGGTGCGCGTGCTCAAGGACAACGGTGAGGTCGTGCGCAAGGGTGAACTGCTGGTGCAACTGGACGACGTGGCCATCCGTGACAGCCTGGCGTCGGCGCGTGAAGCCGTGCGCGCCAGCACCCAGGCCCACGAGCAGGCCGAGCGCCAGGTGGTGCGGCTGCGCACCCTGCAGGCCCAGGGCATGAGCTCGGTGCAGGCGCTGGACGACGCTGAAGTTCGCCGCAACAACGCGCAAAGCGACCTGGTCGCGGCCAGGGCGCGCGAATCCACGGCTTTTCAGCAACTGCAGCGCACCGAGGTGCGGGCACCGTTTGACGGCGTGGTGAGCGAGCGCAAGGTGTCGGCCGGCGACACGGCGCAGGTGGGCAAGGAACTGGTCAAGGTGATGGACCCGCGTAGCCTGCGTTTTGAAGGCCTGGTGTCCGCCGACCGCATGCAAGAACTCAAGCCCGGGCAGGAGGTGCGCTTCCGCGTCAACGGCCTGGCGCAAGACCGCTTTGCCGGCAAGCTGCGCCGCGTGGACGCAGCCGCCAACGCCACCACGCGCCAGGTGTCGGTGGTGGTGGACTTTGTGGACGCCAAGGCCGCGCCGCAGGTGGCCGGGCTGTTTGCCGAGGGACAGGTGCAGACCGGCGGCCAACAGGTGCTGACGCTGCCCGAAGGGGCTCTGGTGCGCGCTGGCGAAGCGGCCTACGCCTGGCGCGTGGCGCAAGGCGCCGTGAACAAGGTCAGCGTCAAGCTGGGTGAACGCGACCTGCGCTCGGGTGAATTCCCGGTGCTCGCCGGTCTGGCGGCCGGCGACCGCGTGCTGCGCAACCCGGGCAGCACCTTGGTGGACGGGCAGAAAGCCGAGATGGCGTCTGTGCCTGCGCCTGCTGCGGGGGCTGGTTCAGCCGCAGCAGCCAAGTAGCCAACCAGCCCAGGCACCACCATGTTCCTTTCTGAATTCAGCATCAAGCGGCCGATTGCCACGGTCGTGATCATCATCGGCCTCATGGCCCTGGGCCTGCTGGCGCTGGGCAAGCTGCGTGTCAACCAGATTCCCGACGTGGAGCAGCCGCTGCTCACCGTGGGCATCACCTACCCCGGTGCCAGCCCCGACACGGTGGAGCGTGAGGTCATCAACCGCATTGAAAAGGCCCTGCAGGGCATTGCCGGGGTGGACCAGGTGCGTTCCACGGCCAGTGAAGGTTATGCAAGGCTGACGCTGATCTTCAACTTCGACAAGAACATGATCGAAGCGGCCGACGAGGTGCGCAACGCCATCGGCTCGGTGCGCCACAAGCTGCCGGTGGAAATTCGCGAACCGGTGCTGCAAAGGCTGGACCCGGCGGCGCAGCCCATCATGCAAATGGCGCTGTCGTCCACGGTGCTCAGCCACGCTGAAATCTCGCGCCTGGCTGAAGATCAGCTGGCCGACAAGTTCCGTGGCATCACCGGCGTGGCGGTGGTCAATGTCAACGGCGCACTGCGGCGCGAACTGAGCGTGTTGCTGCATGCGCAGAAGCTGCGGGAGTTTTCGGTGTCGGTCACCGACGTGGTGGCCGCGCTGCGCGCCCAAAACGCCACCGCGCCCGTGGGCAAGGTGCGTGGCACGCTGCAGGACCAGAGCATCCGGCTCATCGGCCGCATTGAGTCACCCGCCGAGTTTGAGCAGATCGTCATCAAGCGCCGGGGCAATGAACTTGTGCGACTGGCCCAGGTGGCCACGGTGAAAGACGGCTTCGCCGAATTGGCGGGCTTCTCGTTGCGCAACGGCAACCCCAACGTGGGCATTTCCGTGACACGCACGCGTGAGGCCAGCACCGTGTCGGTGGCCGACGACATACGCAGCCTGGCGGCCGACATCAACAAGACACTGCCCGCCGGCACCAAGCTGGAAGTGACACAAGACGGCGGCGAAAACGCCCGCAACAGCCTGCGCAACGTGATTGACGCGCTGGTGTTTGGCGCCGTGCTGACGGTGTTTGTGGTGTACGTGTTCCTCAATTCCTGGCGCTCCACGCTGATCACGGCGCTGAGCCTGCCCACGTCGGTGCTGGCCGCCTTCATCGCCGTGTGGCTGTGCGGCTTTTCGCTCAACTTCATGAGCCTGCTGGGGCTGAGTCTGGCCATTGGCGTGCTCATAGACGACGCCATCGTGGTGCGCGAGAACATCGTGCGCCACATGGAGCGAGGTGAAGACAGGCGCACAGCCGCGCTCAAGGGCACGGCCGAGATCGGCCTGGCGGTGGCGGCCACCACGTTTTCCATCGTGGCGGTGTTTGTGCCTGTGGCGGTGATGCCGGGTGTTTCAGGTGAATGGTTCCGGCCGTTTGGATTGACGGTGGTGGCTTCGGTGCTGGTGAGCCTGTTCATCAGCTTCACGCTGGACCCCATGCTGTCGGCGTATTGGGGTGACCCTCCGGGCGAGCATCTGAAGCCCAAGACCGGCATCAGCCGCGTGCTGGCGCGTTTCAACGACTGGTTTGACCACCAGGCCGACCGCTACGGCCGAGTCATTGCCTGGGCCTTGCACCACCGCCGCTGGATGGCCGTTTTTGCCGTGCTCAGCCTGGTGGCGGCGCTGGCGCTGCAAACCCTGTTTGGCGGCTCCAGCTTCTTGCCTGCATCGGATGCGGGTGTGGTGTCCATTGACGTGCGCACGCCGTCCAGCAGCAGCCTGGAATACGGCAGGCTCAAGGTCGAGGCCGCCGCCGCGCTGGCGCGCACGCTGCCCGAGACCAAGGCCACCAACAGCTACGTCAACCCGGGCGGTGGGCGCGTGTATGTGGACGTGGGCAAGAGCACCCAGCGCAAGCGCTCGTCGGTAGAAATTGCGGCCGACTTGCGCACACTCACGGCGCGCCTGGTGGGGGCCGAGTACGTGGTGATTGACGACCTGAACAACGGCGCGCAAAAGCCGGTGCAGATCCGCTTTACCGGGCCCGATTCACGCAAGCTGCTGGAAATTACCAACCAGTTCATGGCGCAATTGCGTTTGGTGCCGGGGGCGGTGGACGTGGGCCTGAGCGAGCAAGACCCGCAAGCCGAAATGAAGATCGAGCTCGACCGGGGGTTGGCCAATTCACTGGGCATCAGCGTGAATGACGCCGCGCAGGCCCTGCGTGTTGCCTTTGCCGGCGTGGAGGTGGGCGACTGGGTGGACCCTGCCGGCGAAACCCGTGATGTGTCGGTGCGCCTGCACCCTGACGACCGTGTGGACGCCAGCAACATCGAGCGCCTGCCCATCGCCGTGAGTGGCACCAACCGCATGGTGCCGCTGGAGCAGATCGCCACCGTGACCATGGGCAAGGGCCCGAGCCAGATCCAGCATGCCGACGGCAAACGCACCATCAGCGTGGCAGCCAATGCGCAGGGGCGATCGCCCGGAGAAGTGACGGCCGACGCCTTGAAACTGGCGCGTGCCATGAGCTACCCGCCGGGTTATGGGCTTGAACTGGCGGGCACGTCGCGTGACCAGCAAGAAGTGTTCAAGCAAATGAGCATTGCGCTGGTCATGGGCGTGGCGCTGATGTACCTGATCCTGGTGATGCAATTCGGCAGCTTCACGGCACCGCTGGCAGTGATGCTGAGCCTGCCGCTGTCATTGATTGGCGTGGTGCTGGCCTTGTTGCTGACCAAGAGCACGCTCAACCTGATGAGCTTCATCGGCGTCATCATGCTCATGGGCCTGGTGGCCAAGAACGCCATCTTGCTGCTGGACGCGGCGCGTGCGCAAGAAGCCGAAGGCGTGGAACGCGAAGAAGCGCTCATGGCCGCAGGCCGCAAGCGCCTGCGGCCCATCCTGATGACCACGTTTGCCTTGATTGCCGGCATGCTGCCGGTGGCCATAGGCGTGGGCGAGGGGGGTGAGTTCTACCTGCCCATGGCGGAGGCCATCATCGGCGGCACCATCACCAGCACCCTGCTCACCCTGCCGGTGGTGCCCAGCTTCTACGACAGCCTTGAAACGTCTCGCGACCGTGCCGTGGCCAAGTACCAGCAACGCGCCGGGCGCATGGTTTCGGCGCTGGCTTTTGTGCTGACGCTGTTGGAAGCGGTGCTGACGCTGCTGATGCTGCGTTTGCTGTGGCGCTTGCTGGTGCGCGGCGCACGCTGGCTGCGCGCACGGCTGGGTGGCCGCGTGCTGCCGGCGGCTTGATGCTCCCGGCCTGATGCCCATGACGCTGCCTGAGGTGCTGGCCGCCGTGGAGGCCATTGCCCGCCAGGCAGGGGCGGTGGTGATGGAGGTTTATGCATCGGCCTTTGCCGTGCAGGGCAAGGCCGACGCATCACCCGTGACCGAGGCCGATGTGCGTGCTGAAGCCTTGATCGTGCCGGCCCTGCTGGCACTGCTGCCGGGTGTGCCCGTGGTGGCCGAAGAGGCCGCATCGCGGGGCGACGTGCCCGCCGTGGCGCGGCGCTTCTGGCTTGTGGACCCACTGGACGGCACACGCGAATTCGTGGCGCGCAATGGCGAATTCACCGTCAACATCGCGCTCATTGAAGACGGTGTGCCGGTGCTGGGTGTGGTGTACGTGCCCGTGCCGGACAGGCTCTTCGCGGGCGTGTGCACCACTGCATTTGCGGGCGGGCCTTTGGACGCTTCTGCGCAAGAGATTGGCCCCGGCGCCTGGGTGGTGGAAGCAGGCTGCCGGCGTGCCATTGGGTGCCGAGCCGTGCCGGCCGCGGGCATCACACTGGCCTGCAGCCGGTCGCACGGCGACGAGGCCGCCATGCAGGCCTGGCTGGGCACGCGCCACGTGGCCGGCCGCGTGGCCGTGGGTTCTTCGTTGAAGTTCGGGCTCATCGCGGCGGCCCAGGCCGACCTTTACCCCCGCCTGGGCCGCACCATGGAATGGGATACCGCTGCCGGCCACGCTGTGCTGCGCGCGGCCGGGGGCGAGGTGCTTTGTCTGGACGGCACACCACTGCGATATGGCAAGCGGGGGTATGAAAACCCGCACTTCGTGGCGCATGGTTTGTGCGGCGCAACACCGTAATTGTCCCCAGGCGGGCGCATGATCGGGAATCCTAGAATGCCCGAAACCCCTTGAAGGAACGCCCGCATGCCGACCCAACGCCGCGCCGCGGCCCCTGCCACCGAGGGCCAGGCCGCCACCTCCTTGCGCACGCTCAAGAAGTACCCCAACCGCCGCCTGTACGACACCCGCACCAGCAGCTACATCACGCTGGCCGATGTCAAGCAAATGGTGTTGGCTGGTGAAGAGTTTGAAGTGCGTGACGCCAAGACCGGCGAAGACCTCACACGCAGCATCCTGCTGCAGATCATTCTTGAAGAAGAATCCGGCGGCGTGCCCATGTTCAGCAGCGCCACGCTGAGCCAGATCATCCGCCTCTACGGCCACGCCATGCAGGGCGTGATGGGCACCATGCTTGAAAAGAACATGGCCGCTTTTGCCGAACTGCAAAGCCAGTTCATCAACCAGAGCAAGGGCCTGTACGACCCCAAGCACCTGAGCCCTGAACTGTGGACACAGTTTCTGGGTGGGCAGGCGCCTGTACTGCAAAACCTGATGGGCAACTACGTGGAACAAAGCCGCAGCATGTTTGAGCAGATGCAGAAGGCCGGCAACTTGTTCCCGGGCATGCCCGGCATGCCTGGCTTCCCCCCGGCCAAAAAATAGGCCTTGCCACCCGGTGCGGCCCGCGCGATGCACGAAAATCGCGCCATGACTGACACCACCCTCACCGCCGACCCCGCGCCCGCAGCCGCCAAGGCGCCCCGGGTTGGGTTCGTTTCGCTGGGCTGCCCCAAGGCGCTGACCGACTCCGAACTCATCCTCACCCAACTGCGGGCCGAAGGCTACGAAA
>CAZUKT010000288.1:0-6363 GCA_964620975.1 uncultured Rubrivivax sp.
ATCGCGGCCCTTCTGGTGGCCCACCACCATGCAGGGCTGGCCGTTGAAGCGCGCCAGGCCGCCGACGATGGACAGATCATCGGCGTAGTGACGGTCGCCGTGCAGCTCGTGGAAGTCGGTGAAGACCTCGTTGACGTAGTCCAGCGTGTAGGGCCGCTGCGGGTGGCGCGCGATCTGCGTCACCTGCCAGGGCGACAGGTTGGCGTAGATGTCGCGCGTGAGCTGCTGGCTCTTCTGGCTCAGCCGCTCGATCTCGTCAGAGATGTCCACGGCGGACTCGTTTTGCACGTAGCGCAATTCGTCGATCTTGGATTCAAGCTCGGCGATGGGCTGTTCAAAATCAAGGAAGTGGCGTTTGGACAATTCGTGCTTCCTGTGGGCTCAGCGCCGTGACGCTCTTGTTCAGTACTCGACCGGCAGCGGATCAAGGCTGCGCCAAATATACCAAGTGGCCACTGATCGAAACGGTGCCCAGGCCTCGCCCACCTCACGGGCCTCGGCGCGTGACACGGGCTCGCCGCTGAAGTAGTTCAGGCCAATGCCCTTGATCAAGCCCAGATCGTCCAACGGCATCACATTGGGCCGCATGAGGTGGAAGATGAGAAACATCTCGGCCGTCCAGCGGCCGATGCCGCGGATGCCCACCAGTTCAGTGATGATGGTCTCGTCGTCCATCTGCTGCCAGTCGGCTTCGTGCACCTGGCCCTGATCAAAGTGCCGTGACAGGTCCAGCAAGTACTCGGCCTTGCGTGCCGACAAGCCGGCTTCACGCAGCTGCGGCACAGCCACCGCCAACACCGCCACGGGCAGCAGGTGCAGGTTGCCGCCGCCCACCGCGGCCACAAACCGCTCCCATACCGACTGCGCCGCCTTGACCGATATCTGCTGCCCAACGATGGAACGCGCCAGCGTGGTGAAGGCGTCGCCGCGGCTGCGCAAGCGGGCTTCGCCAAAACGCGGTATCAGCTTCTTCATCACGCGGTCACGCTTGGCCAGATGGCGGCAGGCTTCGTCCCAGAATGCCGGGGTCATCTCGGCCATTGGCGCTTCTGGCGGTGCCGTTTTGGCCGGCAGCAACGGGGCCGCCGCACTGGCGGCAAGTGCCTTCTTGGGCATGCGTGTCAGGCCTTGACCCAGGTGGTGCCCTGGGCCGAATCCTTGAGCACGATGCCCTGCGATTCAAGCTCGGCGCGAATGCGGTCAGCCTGTGCAAAGTCGCGTGCCTTCTTGGCATCTGCACGTGCCTGGATGTGCGTCTGGATGGTGGCTTCGTCCAGCCCCGCCCCGCCCTGCAGGTATTCGGCCGGCGCCATTTGCAGCAGGCCCAAGGTGCCGCCCAGGGCCTTGAGCCATGCGGCATCGGCCACCTGCCCGCGGTTGACCTGGGCGGCCAGCTCAAACAGCACGGCAATGGCGCCCGGCGTGTTGAAGTCGTCGTCCATGGCCGCCTTGAAGGCCGCCGCACGCGGTTCTTCCCAGTCAATGGCCGGCAGTTCGGCCACCGCGCCGGCCGTCTGCAGCGCGGTGTACAGCCGCTTGAGCGAGGTGCGTGAGTCTTCAAGCAAGGTGTCGCTGAAGTTGAAGGGGCTGCGGTAGTGCGTGCGCAGCATGAAGAAGCGCACCGTCTGGCCGTCAAACTTTTTCAGCACATCGGAGATGGTGAAGAAGTTGCCCAGGCTCTTGGACATCTTCTCGTCGTCGATGTTCAAGAAACCGTTGTGCATCCAGGTGTTCACAAAGGGCGCGCCGCTGGCACCTTCACTTTGGGCGATCTCGTTTTCGTGGTGCGGAAACTGCAAGTCCATGCCGCCCCCGTGGATGTCAAACGGCTCGCCCAGCAGCGCGCAACTCATGGCCGAGCACTCAATGTGCCAACCCGGCCGGCCAGGGCCGTAGGCGCTGGGCCACTGCGCGTCGGCCGGCTCGTCGGGCTTGGCCGACTTCCACAGCACAAAATCCAGTGGGTCGTCCTTGCCGCCCGACACGGCCACGCGTTCGCCGGCACGCAACTCGTCGAGCGACTTGCCCGAAAGCTTGCCGTAGCCATCAAAGCGGCGCACGGCAAAGTTCACGTCGCCCCCAGGGCCGCCATCGACGCTGGGCTTGACCTGATAGGCCAAGCCCTTGTGCTGCAAGGTGTCGATGAGCGACAGCATTTGCGGCACGTAATCAGTGGCGCGCGGCTCGTGCGTGGGCTGAGCGGCGCCCAGCGCCGCAAAGTCACGGTGCATGGCGGCGATCATCTCGTCGGTAAGTTCGCGGATGGAAATGCCACGCTCCAGCGCACGCCGGATGATCTTGTCGTCGATGTCGGTGATGTTGCGCACGTAGGTCACACGCAGCCCGCTGGCCAGCAGCCAGCGGTACACCATGTCAAACGCCAGAATCATGCGGGCATGGCCCAGATGGCACAGGTCGTACACCGTGATGCCGCAGACGTACATGCGCACGTGGCCGGGCTCTATGGGTGCAAACGCTTCTTGGCGGCGCGTGAGGGTGTTGTGAATGCGCAGGGTCATGGGCGATACGAAACTGGGGAGCGCGGGAGACCGTGCACAAGGTCGGCCGCCATGGGCCTGGCAGGTGCCGGGCGGGGCCCGAGCGCAATGCACGGCCAGGGCATCGATAGAATCAAATTCAGTATAGCGGCGCCGCCGCTGCTGCCCGCAAGGGCGCACCCCCTGCCGCCCCACATGCACTGCCGCCGACTGCTTGCCTGCTGCGCCACCCTGACGCTGGTGTTCAGCACCGCCGCTTTTGGCGCCGACGATGCGGCGGAGATCCGAGCACTCATCACACGGGCCGACCTGCCCGGGGCCTTGCAGCGTGCCGAGCGCGCCCTGGCCGCCAAGCCCAAGGACGCGCCACTCCGCTTTTTGCACGCGGTAGTGCTGATGGACTTGCAGCGCAACGACGAAGCACTGGCGCTGTTCACACAGTTCAGCCAGGAATACCCGGAACTGCCCGACCCGCACAACAACATCGCCTTGCTGCAGGCCCGCGCCGGGCGCCTGAATGAAGCCTTGTTGTCACTGCAAGCCGCCTTGCGCAACGACCCGGGCCACCGCACGGCGCGGGCCAACCTGGGGCAAATCCACCTGATGCTGGCGGTGCAGGCCTGGGAGCAGGCCAGCAGCGGCGCCGCACGTGACGCTGCCTTGCTGCGCAAGCTTGAAGGTGCACGGGCCTTGCTGGCCGCGCCTGCATCGCCGGCCCGCTAGACTCTCAGCCCTTGTGCCCCCTGCTGCCCCATTGCGGCGTACGCAAGGGGTATGCCGCATGAAACCCGCTTACCTGGAGTCTGTGCCTTGAAGTCCTTGTTCACATTGCTGACTGCCCTTGTTGCATTGACCGTTGGTGGTGCCGCCATGGCGCAAAAGGTCAAACTGGCCACCAGTTCCGGCGACATCGTCGTTGAGCTCGACCGCGAGAAAGCGCCCAAGACGGTGGACAACTTCTTGCAATACGTGCGCTCTGGCCATTACGACGGCACGGTCTTCCACCGTGTTATCGACAACTTCATGATCCAGGGTGGCGGCTACAAGCCTGACATGAGTGAGAAGCCCACCCGCGCGCCCATACCGCTGGAAAGCAAGAGCGGCCTGAACAACGTGCGTGGCACGCTGGCCATGGCGCGCACCAATGCCCCGGACTCGGCCACGGCGCAGTTTTTCATCAATATCAACGACAACGCCTTCCTCGACGCAGCCAACGCACGCGACGGCAATGGCTACGCGGTGTTTGGCAAGGTGATCAGCGGCATGGACGTGGTCGACAAGATCAGGGCCGAGCCCACACAGCCCGTGGGCCAGCACCAGAACATGCCGGTGAAACCGGTGATCCTTCGCAAGGCAACCATAGAGAAGTGACATGACCAAGACCGTTCAACTCGACACCAGCGCTGGCAGCATCCGCATTGAGCTTGACGACGTGGCCGCCCCGGTGTCCACCGCCAACTTTTTGCAATACGTGGCTGCCGGGCACTACGACAACACGGTGTTCCACCGCGTCATCAAGGGCTTCATGCTGCAAGGCGGGGGCTTTGAGCCCGGCATGAAGCAAAAGCCCACGCAGGCGCAAATCAAGAACGAGGCCAACAACGGCCTCAAGAACAAGCGCTACACACTGGCCATGGCGCGCACCAGCGACCCGCATTCGGCGTCGGCGCAGTTCTTCATCAACACCGTGGACAACGATTTCCTCGACTTCCGCGCCGAAAACGCGCAGGGCTGGGGCTATGCGGTCTTTGGGCGGGTGGTGCAAGGCATGGACGTGGTGGACACCATCGAAAAAGTGCGCACCGGCCGCAAGGGCTTCCATGACGACGTGCCGCTGGAAGATGTGCGCATCGAGAAGGCTGTTGAGATCACCTGAAGGCTTGGACGGCACGGCGCCAGCAAATGCACCGGCGGGGGCCAAAGGGGCGGCCGCTGTGAAGTCAGGCCCCTTGCCGGCATTTTTTGAACTGGCCGCGCCGCCCAGTTGGCGGACGGTGGACTTCATATCCGACCTTCACCTGTGCGAGTCCACGCCCCGCACCTTTGAAGCCTTCGCCGCGCACCTGCGCCACACCCGCGCCGACGCCGTGTTCATCCTGGGCGACCTGTTTGAAGTATGGGTGGGCGACGATGTGCGGCAACGGGTCTTCGAGGCCCATTGCGTCGACGTCCTGGCTGAAGCCGCCAGCCGCAGGCACCTGGCCTTCATGGCCGGCAACCGCGACTTTCTGCTGGGCCCCGCCATGTTGCGCGACAGTGGCCTTGCAGGCCTGCCCGACCCCACTGTGCTGTTGGCCTGGGGCCAGCGTGTGCTGCTCAGCCACGGCGACGCACTTTGCATTGGCGACCTGCCCTACCAGGCCTTCCGGCAAGAGGTGCGGGGCACGGCATGGCAGCAGCAGTTTCTGGCGAAGCCCTTGCCCGAGCGGCTGCAGATTGCCACCGAGATACGGCAGGCCAGCACAGCGCGGCAGCGCTTTGACGGCGACGGCAGCACCGACGTCGATGGCCCCGAGGCCGTGCGTTGGATGCACGCCATGGGTGCGGCCGAACTGGTGCACGGGCACACCCACCGCCCCGGCAGCGACACCTTGGCCCCGGGCTACAAACGCCATGTGCTGAGCGACTGGGATCTGGACCACGCCCACCGTGCTGAAGTGCTGCGGCTCACACGCAGCGGCTTCGAGCGGGTGCAGCCCGCCAGCGCCTGAGTCCCGGCACACCCAGCGCGCACGGCCATGCTCAAGCGCTGGTGGCAAGGCCTGCAGGCACAGCGCGAAGAGGCCGCCGTGTCGCGGCGCGCCATACCTGACGACCTGTGGAAACGCACCCTGGTGCGGTACCCGTTCTTGCAGCGCAGGCTGCCTGCCGATGCGGCCGAATTGCGCCGCCTCACCAGCCTGTTTCTGGACCGCAAGGAATTCAATGCCACCGGCGGCCTGCGTCTGACCGACGCCATGGCGGTCGGCATCGCGGCGCAAGCCGTGCTGCCCGTGCTGCGCCTGGGCCTGGACCGCTATGACGGCTTTGTGGGCATCGTCGTGCACCCTGACCAGGTCGTGGCGCGCCGTGAACAAGCCGACGAAGACGGCGTGGTGCATGCCTACGACGAAGTGCTGTCCGGTGAGGCCATGGAAGGTGGCCCCGTGACCTTGTCTTGGCACGACGTGCGCACCGCTGGCCAGCACGCTGCCGCCGGGTACAACGTGGTGATCCACGAGTTTGCCCATGTGCTGGACATGGCCGACGGCCAGGCCAACGGCACACCCCTGCTGCCGCACGGTTTGTCTGCGGCCACCTGGCAGGCAACACTGAACTCGGAATTTGAGCGCTTTGCAGTGCGCGTGGATGCGGGCCACGAGACCGTGCTGGACCCCTACGGCGCGCAGGCGGTGGAGGAGTTTTTTGCCGTGGCCAGCGAAAGCTTTTTCGTCAATCCGCGCGAGATGCAGGCTGAACATGCCGACCTCTACGACATGTTTACTCGCTTCTACGGGCAGAACCCGGCGGACGACACACCGCCCCCGCGCCGCGCCTGACTTGCAGGCCCAGGACGGCGGGCCCGGTGGTCAGGCCAGGGGGTCAGGCCGCTGCGGCTTCAGCGCGCGGCTTGTCGCTCTTCTTGGGTGGCTGGATGTCCAGCACCACTTTGTCCTCGGCATCGATGTCCACGGTGAGCCGGCCACCGTCTACCAAGCGGCCAAAGAGCAACTCGTCGGCCAGGGCACGGCGTATGGTGTCCTGTATGAGCCGTTGCATCGGGCGCGCGCCCATCAGCGGGTCAAAGCCCTTCTTGCCCAGGTACTTGCGCAGCGCGTCGGTGAAGGTCACTTCCACCTTCTTCTCGGCCAACTGGCTTTCAAGC
>CAZUKT010000289.1:0-866 GCA_964620975.1 uncultured Rubrivivax sp.
AAGGCGGTGGCCTTCGGCGAGGCCCTGCAGCCCAGCTTCAAGACCCGGCTCACTGCTGTGGATGCACAGACTGAGTGGGGGCCGCAGCTGCAGACCCTGGCGCAACAACATCTGGGGCTGACCCAGGCCATGGCCTTGTCACGCAAGATGCGGCAATTGCGTGGCCAGCGCAAGTCAGCCACGCTGACCGCATTCAAGCTCGGGTTGGTGAGCAATGGCACGGTGGACTTTTTGGTGCCCTTACTGGAGGCTACGGCCTTGCGTTATGGCATTGCGCTGGAAGTTGTCGCCGGGCACTTTGGCCAACATGTCCAAGAAGCGCTGGATCCCGCGTCCCAGATCAACGCAGCCAGGCCCGACGCGGTGCTGCTGGCACTGGACCACCGCGGCCTGCCGCTGCGCGATGCCAGCACGGATGTGTGGCCGTCCTACAGCGCCGACGCGGCACTGGCGCAATTGCGCAGCCTGCGCGAAGGCTTTCGCCGCCACGCTGGTGCGGTATGTCTGGTGCAGAGCCTGCCCGGCGTGATCACGCCGCAGTTTGGGAGCCTGGACATGGCTTTGACTGGCACGCTGCGCCATGCGCTGGCCAGCTTCAACACAAAGCTGGCGCAAGAACTGGGGACCAGTGGCGACGTGATGGTTGATGTCGACTGGCTCGCGCAGAGCGTCGGCCTGGACACCTGGGCAGATGAACGTGGCTGGCACATGGCCAAGATGGCGTTTGCCCAGGCCGCGCTGCCTTCCTACGCCGAACTGGTGATACGGACGATCGCAGCCATGCGCGGCAAGGCGCGCAAGTGCCTGGTGCTGGACCTGGACAACACCCTGTGGGGCGGCGTGATCGGCGACGACGGCCTGGAGGG
>CAZUKT010000289.1:876-2448 GCA_964620975.1 uncultured Rubrivivax sp.
CGATGATCGTGGTCGCCATCCTCGTGGTGGCGGCGCCGGCGATGGCCTTCAACGGCTACCACGCCGACTACACCACAGCTGCAGAGTGCCAGGTGTGCCACCCCGACAAGCATGCGGAGTGGTCGACCACCGCGCACTCGGGCATCGAGCGCAACACCGAGCCCATTTCGGACGGGGCAGGCTGCGCCGGCTGTCACTCGGGCAACTACGATCCGCAGAAGGCGGTGCCCGGCGACGACGGCCTGGAGGGCATTGCACTGGACCAAGGCGACGCGCGTGGCGAAGCGCACCGTGCCATACAGGCGGCGGCGCTGGAACTGCGCCGCCGCGGGGTGGTGCTGGCGGTTTGCTCCAAGAACGACGATGCCACCGCACGGCTGCCCTTCCAGTCGCACCCGGGCATGTTGATCAAGGAAGAACACATCGCCGTATTCGTGGCCAACTGGGAAGACAAGGCCAGCAACCTGGAGCGCATTGCCAAGCGGCTGGACATTGGGCTGGATGCCCTGGTGCTGCTGGACGACAACCCCGCCGAGCGAGAACAAGTCCGCCAGGCCCTGCCACAGGTGGCGGTACCCGAACTGGGCGCCGACGCATCCACCTACTTGCGCAGCCTGCTGATGGCGGGCTACTTTGAGTCGGTGGCCTTCACGCCCGATGACCTGCAACGCGCCGAGCAGTACCAGGGCAACGCGCACCGCGCCGGGCTGCTGGAAACCTCACGCGACCTGGGCGAGTTCCTGCGTTCCCTGGAAATGCAGATCCGCTTTGCGCCGTTTGATTTACAGGGGCGCAAGCGCATCACCCAGCTCATCAACAAGACCAACCAGTTCAACCTCACCACGCGGCGCTACACAGAAGCCCAGGTCGCGGCGATGGAAAGTTCAAGCGCGCACCACACATTGCAAATCAATCTGGTGGACCGCTTTGGCGACAACGGCATGGTCTGCGCCGTGATCTGCCACGTAGCGCCAGACGAATGGCAGATCGACAGCTGGCTGATGAGCTGCCGGGTGCTCAACCGCAAGGTCGAAGAAGCTGTGTGCAACCGGGTGGCCGCCGCCGCGCTGGCCGCCGGTGCCAAGCGCCTGGTGGGCCTGTACCTGCCCACGGCCCGCAACCATATCGTGGCCGATCTCTACGCCAAGCTGGGCTTCACGCAAACCCTGGGGCAAGGCGCGGAGCAGCGCTGGGAACTTGAACTGGCGCGCTTTACGCCCTTTGATGTGCCGATGGCGGATGCATCTGAGAGCGGTGCAGCCGACGCCGCCGTCAAGGCATCCGCATGAGTGCGCCGGGCCGCTCGCAAGCGCTCACCCTGGCGCGTTTCGCGCGGAGGGTGGTCCAGTGAGCGCGGCCCCTGGCTTCGTGATCGAAGCGGCCGCCAGTGCCGACTTTGCGCGGCTGTCGGGCGACTTCAACCCCTTGCACGTGGACGACCTGGCCGCGCGCCGACTGCAGTTTGGCGGCACCGTGTGCCATGGTGTGCACCTGGTGTTGCGGTCCATTGAGCACATCGCCGCCAGCGGCGCGCTGGCGGGCCACTCCGTTGCGGCCGTTTCGGCCGTACTC
>CAZUKT010000289.1:2472-6360 GCA_964620975.1 uncultured Rubrivivax sp.
AGCCGGTACGCACGGGCGTGCCAGTGCGGCTGGGTGTGGTGGCCGATGCGGCGGGTCTGCGCTTCAGGATCACGGGCACCGTGGACGGGCGGACGCAGTTCAGCGCCCAGTTGCAGGTGGCTGAGGGCTGCGGTGACCGCGTGGACGTGCCGGAAAGCAAACCCGAGACCGACACCGGTGCGCAAACGCCAAGCTTTCCTGCGGACCCTTCGGCGCAACACGCGATGGCCGGGACCGTTGCGCTGCGCCTGAACTTGACCTTGCTGACCGGGCTCTTCCCGGCGCTGGCACGTTGGAGCGACGGGCCCGCCCTGGCGGCCGATTTGATGGCCACGACCCACATCGTCGGCATGCGTTGCCCTGGCCTGCACTCCATTTACTCTGAGTTCAAACTGCTGCGCCGTGGCACGCCCCTGGGGCAGCCGGCGATGGCCTTTGAAGTGAGCAAGGCCGACGCCAGATTCCAGAAGGTGCGCATCGTTGTGCAAGGTGCTTTGATGACAGGCATGCTCGAGGCCTTCTTCCGCGCACCTCCCGTGGCACAACGCAGCCTGGCCGAGGTGGCCGCGCTCACGGCCGCCGGATGTCTGGCCGGCCAGAAGGCCTTGGTGGTGGGTGGGTCTCGGGGTCTGGGTGAATTGGCCGCCAAGATGCTTTTGGCGGGCGGTGCCGACGTCACGCTCAGCTATGCACGTGGCAGGGCCGACGCCGAACGCATCGTGGCCGAGGCGCAAGCCGCAGGCGCACGGGCCAACACCTTGTGCCTGGACACCAGCCAGCCGTTGGCAGCCGACACGGCATCGGCGTTGGCCGCTGCGGGCTACACCCACGTCTACTACTTCGCCACGCCGAGCATCGCCAAGAGCCCGCCGGGCTCCTGGAACCCCGATCTGTACGAGCGCTACACCCGCATCTACGTCACCGGCTTCGCCGCCGTCGTGCATGCCGCAACGCAGGCACATGTCGCAACGCCACTGAAGGCCTTGTACCCGTCCACCGTATTCCTGGACAAGGCCGAAAAGGGCTTCGCGGAGTACTGCTGTGCCAAGGCGGCTGGGGAAACACTCTGCGACCACCTCACCCAAGACGGCCGGGTGCAAGTTCAGCATCCCCGCCTGCCGCGCATGAAGACTGACCAGAACAGCAGCTTCCTTGGCCCCGAGGCCGACGATCCCTGGCCGGTGCTGGCGGCCACGCTGGCACAGTTCTGCGGCTACCGGGCCGCCACCCCCGCATGAACAACGCACCAACGCCTCCCGCTGCCGTGCTTGCGGCATCCCCCGCGCCACCCGCCGCGCCCAAGCCCGTGCCCATCCACGCAGAACACCTTCCTGCGGTGGGCGCTTTCCTGCACGAAAACCTGAACCGCAGATTCAGTGCGCAGCGCTGGATCGAGTCATTGACCCACCCTTGGGCTGCGGACGCGCCGAACTTCGGCATGCAGTTCCTGGAGGACGGGCGCATCGTGGGCGTGTTCTGCGCCATCTACTCTGATCAGGTCATCCGCGGCCAAGTTGAACGTTTTTGCAACCCGCACAGTTGGTGCGTGCTGGAATCGCACCGCAGGCACAGCATTGGTTTGATCCTGCAGATCATTCGGCAGCCGGGTTACCACTTCACCATGTTCACACCCAACCCAAAGGTGGCCGAGGTGTTTCGCGGGCTCAAGTTCAAGGAACTCGACAACCGCATGCTGCTGTACCCCAATCTGCCCAGCTGGCAGGCGGTGCGAACCGGCAGTTTTGCGGTCAGTGCGCCGGCAGCCATCGAGGCGCATTTGTCAGGCCAGCCGCTGGCCGAGTACCTCGCCCATCGCAGTATCCCCTGGTTGCGGTTTGCCGCCTTTGGTGATGGGCAAGACGCCTGCCTGGCGATCTACAAACCCGTGCGTGTAAAGCGCCTGCCCGTGGCCTGGGTGATGCACGTGAGCAGCGGCGCGGCCTTTGAGCGCTTGGGATGCTTGCTGCGCCAGCACCTGCTGCTGCGCCACGGGTTCTTGGGCATGCGCATCGAGTCGCGTTGGCTGAGCTCCGGCGCCGCGCGGGGCGCACACACCATGCACCGCCGCCAACCCAAGCTCTACATGAGCAAGACCTTGGGGCAGGCCGAGATCCACGACGTCTACAGCGAATTGATGTCCCTGGACGTCTGAAGCGCCTTCAGTCGGCCGCCAGCCATTCGCGCAAAGCCTGGTGCGCCTGCGCCTTCCACTCGACCCTGGAGAAGGTGTGGTCGGCGCCTTCGATGTCGGCGCGGCGCACGCGAGGCCCCTGGAGCAGGCCCGCCCACGCTTGCGAACTTTTGGTGACGTCGTCGAACTCGCGCGCGATGTAGTCCTTGCCGCTCATCAGCAAGAGCGCCTGCCCCTGAAAGCGGCGCAGACCCTCGGCCGTCTTGGCCACCAGGGGAAGGCGGTCCAGGCCTTCGTCGGCGGCCACCTTGACGCCAGCACGCAATGACTTGCGGCCCTTGAGCACGGTGCCCACCAGATTGACAAAAGACGCGGCCGCACGGCCCACACGCAACTTGCCGCGCGCCATGTCGCCCCAGAACTGGCGCGACAGCAGGCGGTCGCGGTAGTAGTGCTTGAGCATGACCTCTGCACGACCCTCTTCGGTGCGCACCCAGGGGTTGGCCAGCGCCACCTTGTGCACCCTGCTGTCCTGGTAGGCGTAAAAGAGGATGCCGCTGGCCGACTCGCATTCACCGAAAAGCATCACCTGCCGCACCGAGGGAACCAGCGCCTGCAACGCGTCCACCGCCGCCCGGATATCCGGCCGTGAGTGGTGATAGCCCACGTACGACCCCCCGCTGTCACCCATGCCCCGCAAATCAAAACGCAACACCGGGTAGCCATGCGAAGCCAGCATGCGTGCCAGGGCCACAAACTGGCGGTGTGCGCCAGCGCGGTACTGCGGCCCGCCGGCCACCACCACAACCACACCCACCGTGGCCTCCGGTGTGCCCTTGTGCAACACCCCGGCCAGTTCGGTCTGTGCACACGCAAAGGCCACTGGGCACTCGGGCCATGCCGCCGAATGGGGACGCACTTGTGGCGCCACTTGTTGCACCGGGCCATCTTCCCAAGCGTGTGCAAGCTGCGTGGTGGCGGCCACCAGTTCGGGCGCCACGTCACGTTCGTGCACCTGCCAGAACGCCGGGCCAGTGACCTGAACGAGTTGCACCGCCACGCCCTGGGCCTGCAGACTTTCGATCAACTTGGCATTGGCGCGCGGCACCACGGCATCGGCATCGGCCAGCACTTCAAACCACTGCAATTGCCTGCCCAGCAGCGCGGTGGCATCGGGCATCAGCAGCGTATCAATGCGCCTGGCAAGCGCCGCCCCGACGTCATAGCCCCCCACTTCCACTGCTTCGTCGCGCAAAGCGCGCTGGCGCAGTTCTTCCGTGGTCTTGACACCGCCGGGCTGGCCCATTTCGGCTGCAATGCGGATGCGCAAGAACTGCGTCCAATACAGCTTGCCGGCCACCACGGGCTGCCAAAAGACAAGCCGGCGCACTTGGGGCATTTCGGCCGCCAGTTGGGCCGCCATCACGGCCCCCAGGCGCAAGCCCCACAGGGTCTGGCAACCCAGGCCCTGGTGTTGCAGCCAGTCGGCACCCAAACGCAGGTCTTCTTGCCATTGCTCCCAGGTCGCGTCGACAAACTCGCCCGCGCTGTCACCCGTGCCGAAGGGGTCGACCACCAACGTGCCGTAGCCCAAGGTGGCCCACTGCTCTGCCTGAAGCTTGACCATGGCGCGGCAGCGGTTCATCTCTTCGGCAAACGCCGGCACCACCAGAACGCCACCGCGCGCAGGCACGCCGGCAGCCGGCGGGTGGAAAAATGCCACCAGCGGCCCACGTCGGCCTTCTATCACTACAGGG
>CAZUKT010000290.1:0-4449 GCA_964620975.1 uncultured Rubrivivax sp.
CTTGCTGGCACCCGTGCCGTCGGCCATGGCGCGGATGCTGGCCGGCGTGTAGCCGCGCCGGCGCATGCCAAAGATCGTGGGCAGACGTGGGTCGTCCCAGCCGGTGACGATGCCTTCGGTCACCAGTTCACGCAGCTTGCGTTTGCTGGTGATCACATAACTCAGGTTCAGGCGGCCAAACTCGTGCTGGCGCGGCAGCGGGCGGTTGAGCAAGCCCATGTCGGCCAGCTTTTCAAGCAGCCAGTCGTACCAGGGGCGCTGGTCTTCAAATTCCAGCGTGCAGATGCTGTGGGTGATGTTTTCGAGCGCGTCTTCGATGGGGTGCGCGTAGGCATACATCGGGTAGATGCACCAGGTGTCACCGGTGTTGTGGTGCGAGGCGCGCTTGATGCGGTACAGCGTGGGGTCACGCAGGTTGATGTTGGGCGCAGCCATGTCGATCTTGGCACGCAGCACCATGGCGCCGTCGGCGTGTTTGCCGTCGCGCATCTCACGCAGGCGCGCCAGGTTCTCGGCCGGTGTGCGGCCACGAAACGGGCTGTCGGTGCCGGGGGTGTTGAAGTCACCCCGGTTGGCGCGCATGGCCTCGGGCGTTTGCTCGTCCACATAGGCCAGGCCGGCACCCACCAGGGCTTCGGCCGCGCGGTACATGAAGCCAAAGTAGTTGCTGGCAAAGTAAAGGTGGCTGGTGCCGTTTTGCACCCAGTCAAAGCCCAGCCAATGCACGGCTTCCTTGATGGCGTCAACGTACTCCTGCTCTTCTTTTTCGGGGTTGGTGTCGTCAAAGCGCAGATGGCAGGCGCCGCCATAGGCCTGCGCCAGGCCAAAGTTCAGGCAGATGCTCTTGGCGTGGCCCACGTGCAGGTAGCCGTTGGGTTCAGGCGGGAAACGCGTGCGGATGCGCGCCGGGTCCAGCGCGCCGGCCTGGTGGTGGGCGCCGTCGCCGGGGGTGCCGCCAAAGTGGCGCTGCGCCCAGGTGCCGGCGTCCAGGTCACGCTCGATGATGCCGCGCAAGAAGTTGCTGGCGGGTGGTGCGGGGGTTTTTGTCTTGGGGTCGGAAGCCATAACCGCGCCGGTGCTCTGAGGGGTGCCGATTCTATCGACGGCCACCTTGCGCCGGGGCCCCACCGCAGGCGCGGCGTTGCCAGGCTTGCTTTGGAAACCAGTGCAATGAAGCCCAGGCAAACACGCCACCCAAGGCGGCACCGGCAACGACGTCCAGCACCACGTGCTGCTTGATGGCCAGCGTTGAATAGACGATGGCCAGCAGCCAAACCCAGTTGACCCCCATGAGCCAGCCGGGTGCGCGCATGTGGCGCAGCAAGCGCGTGATCCAGATCGCACTGAACAGCGCCGTGGCCACGTGCAGCGATGGGCAGGCATTGCCCGCCGCGTCCACCCCTTGCAGCAGCGCAAAGCCGGGGTGCTGTGACAGGTCGGCCGTGATCACCGGTGGCGGCACGGCCGTGGGCAAGAAGTAAAAGACCAGCAGCCCCGCTGCACAGAGCGCGGCGGCCCACAGGCCGTAGATGATGAGTTCGCGCAGGCGCAGCATCAGGCCTGGTGCAATGCCCACATAGAGCCACAGCGACACATACGCCGCAAAGGCGCTGGGCTGGTGGCCAATGGCCAGGTCCAGCGCCGTCAGCGGCATCACCGTCACCGGCCGCACCGGGTGGCGCAGCAGGTAAAAGTAGCCGATGAAGAAGATCCACATGAAGGCCGACACCCCCAACAGCTTGAGCCACAGCAGGTAGCGCATGCGTTGCAGGATCTGGGGCACCCAGCCTGCGGATGGGTCGGCCTGAGCCGAAATGGGGGTGCGGCTTGGCGGCACGAGGCGGGCGCGGAGACGATCCGCAGCAATGGCAATAGGCGCGTTTGAGATTACCACGCGGCCCGCAATGGGCCAGAGGGCTGCGGGCGCCTGCCTGGGGTGCTGCAAAGCCATCTACCATCGCAGGCCGGGGCTGCCGTGGCGCTGGGTCTGGTGCACCAGGCGCAACAGGTGCAACTGGCACAACAGGGGCAACCGGCGCACAGGCCAAGACGCGGCACCGCTGCGGCCGCACCGATGTCTTGGCCGGGCCAGGCAACACCGCGTGGTTTGATGGCGGCACGTCTGCGCAACGGGCCGGCCCGCCACCCCGCAAACCGTCAGCAAATCCGCCACAACCGCATCCACCCACAGGACCCGTCAACACATGACTGCCGCCCCCTTCAGCGCCGCCCACCACGCCACCCGCAGCAGCGCCGTGGCGGCTGCCGTGGCCACGGCGCTGGGCCTTGGGCTGGCCCCGGCATTGGCCGCCACCACGCAGCCGCTGTGGGAACTGGGCCTTGGCGCAGCCTGGGTGCACCTGCCGCACTACCGGGGCAGCGACCAGAGCCGAGACTGGCTGCTGCCCGTGCCCTACGCCGTGTACCGGGGCAAGATCTTCCGCGCCACACGCGACGGCGCCCGCGCCGTGCTGCTGGACAGCGAGCGCTTTGACCTGGACGTCAGCGTGTCGGGCAGCGCACCCACCAAGAGCGGCGACAACCGCGCGCGCAGCGGCATGGCCGACCTGCCGGCCACGGTGGAAGTCGGCCCCAACCTCAATGCCACGCTGGCGCGCGGCGACAGCTGGAAGCTGGACCTGCGCTTGCCGGTGCACGCCGTGTTCACCGTGCAGTCACACACCAAGGCCATTGGCTTGACCTTCAGTCCGGTCATCAACCTCGACGTGCAATGGGCGGGCTGGAACGTGGGCGTGCAGGCCGGCCCACGCTGGGCTTCGGGCCGTTACCACGGCTACTTTTACGATGTCTCGGCGATGGACGCCAACGCACTGCGGCCGGTCTACAGCGCGGGCGGCGGCAATGCCGGCTGGCGCTTTACCGCAGGGGCCTCGCGCCGGTTTGGCCCCTTGTGGGTGGGCACCTTTGTACGTGCCGACGGGCTGGACGGTGCCGCGTTCATGGACAGCCCGCTCGTCAAGCAGCGCCACAACCTCACCTACGGCCTGGCCATGAGCTGGGTCTTCAAGATCTCCGATGAGCGTGTCGCCGGACAAGACTGACACGCCCCTGCGGCTGGGCCTGTGGTGGCCGCTGGCCTGGCTGGCGCTGCAGGCGCACCTCTTGGTGCTGGGCCTGCTGTCGGTGGGCTGGAATGCAGTGGCCGTGTTGCTGTACCCCGTGCTGCCGCGTGCCACGGGGCTGCGCGTGTGCCGCGCCATGATCGCCCACGGCTACGGCTTCTTCTGGTGGCTGGCGGCCTTCACCGGCATGATGCGTTTGCGTGCCGACGTGCTGGACACCTTGCGCGGCGAACCGGGCCTCATCGTGGTGGCCAACCACCCCAGCATGCTTGACGCCGTGATGCTGGTGGCGCGCCTGCCGGCCAGCGCCTGCATCATGAAGGCCAGCCTCGTGCACAACCCGCTGCTCGGCCCTGGTGCCCGGCTGGCGCGCTACATCCGCAACGACTCGGCCTTTGGCATGATCCAGTGCGCCGTGAATGACTTGCGCGTGGGCGGGCAACTGGTGATGTTCCCTGAAGGCACACGCACCACGCGGGCGCCAGTGCACGACTTCCACCCCAGCTTCACCATGATTGCCAAGCGCGCCCACGCGCCCATCCAGGCCGTGTTCATCGACACCGATTCGCCCTACCTTGGCAAAGGCTGGCCCCTGTGGCGGTTGCCGCCGCTGCCCATACTTTTTACCGTGCGCATGGGCCGCCGATTTGC
Source organism: uncultured Rubrivivax sp. (assembly GCA_964620975.1). Taxonomy (GTDB): domain Bacteria; phylum Pseudomonadota; class Gammaproteobacteria; order Burkholderiales; family Burkholderiaceae_C; genus Rubrivivax. Next base: position 3,735 of record CAZUKT010000290.1, read on the forward strand.
GCCGCAGGCTGACCACGAGGCCCTGTGCCGGGAGATCCAGGCCTACTACGCTGCGGGTGTGCACGTGCCCAGGAATCTGCCATGAACGCCAACACCTCCAGCACCCACCTGGTGCTCATCCCCAGCTACAACACCGGCCCCAAGGTTTATGAAACCGTGGCTGCGGCGCGTGCGGCCTGGCGCCCGGTGTGGGTGGTGGTGGACGGCAGCACCGACGGCACCGCCGCCTGCCTGCAGCAAATGGCCACGCAAGACGATGGCCTGCGGGTGTGGGTGCTGCCGCAAAACGCCGGCAAAGGTGCCGCCGTGCTGCACGGGCTGGACCAGGCCGCTGCGGCCGGCTTCACCCACGTGCTGGCCATGGACTCTGACGGCCAGCATCCGGCCCCCCTGATTGGCAGCTTCATGCAGGCTTCACGGCAGCGGCCCGACGCCATGATCCTGGGCCGCCCGGTGTTTGACGCCAGCGCGCCGCTGCTGCGGGTACGCGGCCGCCGCGTCAGCAACTGGTGGACAAATCTGGAAACACTGGGCGCGGGCGTGGGGGACTCTCTCTACGGCTTTCGTGTCTACCCGGCGGCGGCGCTGGCGGCGGTGATGCGTGGCCAGCCGTGGATGCGGCGCTTTGACTTTGACACCGAGGCCGTGGTGCGCCTGGCCTGGCGCGGGGTCAAACCCATCAACGTGGACGCGCCGGTCAAGTACCTCACGGCCG
>CAZUKT010000290.1:4459-6352 GCA_964620975.1 uncultured Rubrivivax sp.
GGTCTCCCACTTTCAGTACGGCCGCGACAACCTGCTGCTGACGTGGATGCACACGCGGCTGATGGTGGAGTTTGTGCTGCGCCTGCCGGCCCTGCTGTGGCGCCGCTTGCGGCGGCTGCCACCCTTCCAGGCCTGACGTGTTCAGACGGTGCTGACGGCCTCGTCGGCGGTGTCCACCAGCGGCGCAAACAGCAGCCTGCGGCCGTCACGCACCTCGCCGCCGGCCAGGGCAATGGCCGTGCGCAGTGGGCTGCCGTCCAGCGCCGGGTAGTCTTCCTCGGCACGGTCCAGGATCTCGGTGGCCAGCTCGCGCAGCAGCCTGGCCGAATGCTGCAGCCGGGCGCGGAAACCCGGGCCGTCGAGCTTGTCTGACAAGCTGCGGTTGAGCGCCACAAACCAGGGCAGCGACGCTTGGTCGAGCATGACGGCGTGGTTGCGTTTGCGGCTGTGCGCCGACATCTCGCGCACAAAGCCCTGCACGGCCACGTTGAGCTGCTGCACGTGGGCCAGTTCGTCGCGCAAGTGCTGCAGCGCCACCAGGTCGGTGAGGCCACCGTGGAAAAAAAGCTGCGCCAGCACGCCCCAGTAAAAGGTGTAGTCCCAGAAGATCTTCACGGGCAACACCTCGGGGTCGCCAAACAGGCCGTACTGCTCCAGGTACAGCGCCATGGTGTTGTCGTAAAACGAGCGCAGCACCTGCTCGTACACCTTCACGTGGGCTGAGATCGGCTGGCCCGCGTGGTCACGCGCCACGAGTTCGGTGATGTAGGTGTTGGTGATGGCAATGAAGTCGCTGCCGGGCGAATAAAACGGGTCGAGGAAGCGGCCCGCCTCACCCGCCAGCGCCCAGCGCTGGGGCGAAAGCAGTTGCTCGCAGTCGTAGGAAAAGCGGCGGAAAAAGGCAAAGTCCTGCAGCTTGTCGCGCTGCGGGTCCAGTTCGTCAAACAGGCGCGGCTGGTGCACCTGGAGCCAGTCCATGGCGCGCTCAAAGGTGTTCATTTCCTCCAGCGGGTGCCAGCGCGGGTCGGCCACGATGCCCACCGAGTGGGACCCCGAGCTCAGCGGTATCAGCCACACCCAGTAACCCGCGCCCACCAGGTGGTTGGTAGAAAGCCACCGTGTGTGGCTGTCGCAGCGGTTGCGCCAGGCTTCGTCGTGGCTCCACTCGTCGGGCGTGATGCGTTCACTGATGCGGAACCACACCGAATGCACCGGGTGGTCATTGCCCTTGGCCAGCTTGAGCTTCTTCTTCAGCAGGCCAGCGCGGCCGCTGGCGTCAACCACCCAGCGCGCTTGCGAGGTTTGCGCGTCCTGGCCTTGGGCCTGCCAGGTCACCGTGTGCAGGCCGGCCTTGTCGTCGGTGAGCGTCACCTCGCGCACCATGGCCTGGTGCACAAAACGCATGCCACGCCGCTGCACTTCTTCACCCAGAAAGTTCTCGAAGATGCCCCGGTCGATCTGCCAGCTGCCCACCGGCAAGGGGCGGCGAGCACCGAGCTCGGTGACGTTTTCAATGTCGCGCCGGCCTTCGCTGAAGAAGAAGCGGAAGCCGAACTTCTTCAGCTGCCGGTCCACCAGGTGCTGCTTCAGGCCGAGCACGTTTTCAAAGTAGTGCGCGCCGATCTCTACCGTGGATTCGCCAATCTTGAATGCAGCCTCGGGCACCGGGTGGCTGCGGCGTTCCAGCACCAGCACATCCAGTGCCGGCAAACGCTGGCGCAGTTGCAGGGCCAGTGTCAACCCGGCCAGGCCACCGCCCAGGATGATGACGTCGTGCACGGCGGTGTGGGGGGGCGTTGGGTTCATGGCGGCGTACTTCGGGGAACTTCGGGATGGTGCGCGATGGCGCCAGGGGCAAGCCCTGCATCATGCCGCAGCGGCCTGTCACGGGGC
>CAZUKT010000291.1:0-2707 GCA_964620975.1 uncultured Rubrivivax sp.
GAAATCTGGCGCGTCGAAGCCGACGCCGCCACCTACACCAGCAACCCGTTGGGGGCGGCCACGCCCGACATCCACACCGTGCGTGTGCACTACAAGCGCTTTGGTGGCGACTACGCCAACTGGGGCTTGCACCTGTGGGCCGCCAATGGCATGGACACCGCCCGCATGCCGGCCGGCTTGACGATTGACCAGTGGGGCAGCCCCGTGCCGCTGGCCAGCATGCCTGGCTACAGCGCCGGCAGCGGCGAGGTGGTGTTTGAGGTGCCCGTGCTCAACCCGCAAGGCGACGTCAACCGCAAGTCGCTGGAATTCATCGTGCACGGCCTGGCGCCCAACCAGGACGACAAGGACGGCCGCGCCAACAACATCCGTGTCGACTACGCCGGGCTCACCATCAGCGGCCAGGTGGGCCATGTGTGGCTGGTGCAGGGTGACGCCACGGTCTACACCGCCGCCCCCGACACGCGCAGCGCCAGCACCCGTGACGCACGCGCCGTGTGGTTGAACAAGACGCTGCTGCAGTGGCCGCGTGTCACGGCCTCGGGCACCGTCAAGCTCTACCACTCGGCCACCGGGCAGATCCTGGCGCCGCTGGACGGCAAGGTCAGCGGCGCCGACGGCAGCATCACGCTCGACGCCTTTGCCGGCACCGTGCCCGCAGGTGCGGCCACGCGTTTCAAGTGGCTGGACGCGGGTGCCGTGTTTGCCGTCAAGGCGGCCGACCAGGCGGGCCTGGCAGCGCTGTTCAAGAGCCAGACCGTGGTGGTGCAAGAAGACGCCAGTGGCAACGTGCAAAACGCCACCACCACCCAATTGCCGGGCGCGCTGGACGACATCTACGCCGCTGCGGCCGATGTGGCCGACCTGGGTGTCAGCGTCACCGCCACCAGCACGCGCTTCAAGCTGTGGGCGCCCACGGCGCAAAAGGTCTACGTCTTCACCTACGACACGCCCACCGGCAGCGCCGTGACGGTGGACGAGATGGCCATGGACGCCGCCACCGGCGTGTGGTCGGCCACGCGCACGGCCGACCTGTCAGGCAAGACCTACAAGTTTGCCGTGGAGGTGTTTGCGCGGGGCAAGGGCCTGGTGCGCAACCTGGTGACCGACCCCTACGCCATCAGCCTGACCACCAACAGCCAGCGCAGCTACATCGCCAACCTGTCGGCGGCCAACCTCAAGCCGGCGGGCTGGGACGCCTCGGCCGTGCCCAGCCGTGTGGCGGCCAGCACCGACCTGGTGGTGTACGAACTGCATGTGCGTGACTTCTCGGCCAACGACAGCACCGTGAGCGCGGCCAACCGCGGCAAGTACCTGGCCTTTACCGAGGCCGCGTCGAGCGGCATGAAGCACCTCACCGCGCTGGGCCAGGCCGGCCTGACCGACGTGCACCTGCTGCCCGTGTTTGACATTGCCAGCGTGCCCGAGGCGGGTTGCACCGTGCCCGCGCCTGCCGGCGCGGCCGACGCCCCCACGCAGCAGGCCGCAGTGGGCATTGCGGCCGAGGGTGACTGCTTCAACTGGGGTTATGACCCCTGGCACTTCACCGCACCAGAAGGCAGTTATGCCAGTGACGCCGCCGACGGCGCCAAACGCATCATTGAATTCCGCCAGATGGTCATGGGCCTGCACGCCGCCGGCTTGCGGGTGGGCATGGACGTGGTCTACAACCACACCTCGGCCAGCGGGCAAAACGCCAAGAGCGTGCTCGACCGCGTGGTGCCGGGTTATTACCACCGGCTCACGGCCGACGGCGCAGTCACCAACAGCACCTGCTGCGACAACACCGCCACCGAGCACCTGATGATGGGCAAGCTGATGGTGGATTCCACCATCGTCTGGGCGCGTGACTACAAGATCGCGTCCTTCCGTTTCGACATCATGGGCCACCAGCCGCGTGCGGTGATGGAGCAGCTCAAAGCCAAGGTGGCACTGGCGGCCGGCCGCGAGGTGCAGCTCTTTGGCGAAGGCTGGAACTTTGGTGAAGTGGCCAATGGCGCACGCTTTGCACAGGCCACGCAGGGCGGCCTGGCAGGCAGTGGCATTGGCAGCTTTGGCGACAAGCTGCGCGACGCCGTGCGCGGCGGCGGCTGCTGCGACAGCGGCAACGCGCTCATCAGCCAGCAGGGGTTCATCAACGGCCTCTTCTACGACCCCAACGCGCAAGGGGGGGGCCGCCCGCTCAATGACCTGCGTTGGTACGGCGACCTCATCAAGGGTGGCTTGGCCGGCAGCATCAGCGACTTTGCCTTGCTCACGCACTGGGACGCCACGGTGCAGCTCAAAGACCTGGGCGGCGTGGGTTTTGCCATTGAACCTGGCGAGGTGGTGAACTACGTGGAGAACCACGACAACCTGACGCTGTTTGACGTGAACGCGCTCAAGCTGCCCCCCACCACCAGCAAGGAAGACCGCGCCCGTGTGCAGATGCTGGGCCTGGCCACGGTGGCGCTGAGCCAGGGCACCGCCTACTTTCACGCCGGTGCCGACACGCTGCGCAGCAAGAGCCTCGACCGCAACAGCTACGACAGCGGTGACTGGTTCAACCGCCTGGACTGGAGCTACGCCGACAACAACTACGGCGTGGGCCTGCCGCGCGAGCCCGCCAACGGTGCCGATTGGGCACTGCTGGGCCCCTTCCTGGGCAATGCGGCCATCAAGCCGGCCCCGGGGGACGTGGCCTGGACGCGTGACACCTTCCGTGACT
>CAZUKT010000291.1:2717-6337 GCA_964620975.1 uncultured Rubrivivax sp.
TCCGTGACTTGCTGAAGATCCGCAACAGCACCAGCTTGCTGCGGCTGCGCACGGCGCAAGACATTCGCGACCGGCTGCGCTTTCACAACCTGGGTTCATCGCAAGTGCCCACGGTGCTGGTGGGGCATGTCAGCGGCAGTGGCTATGCAGGCGCCAATTTCCAGGAACTGGTGTACTTCATCAACGTGGGCCCCACGGCGCAGACGCTGACGGTGGACGCGCTGAAGGCCAAGGCCTTTGAACTGCACCCGGTGCATGCCACGGGCGCCGACCGCCGGCCGGCCACCGCAGCCGCTTATGACGGCAGCACGGGGGCCTTTGCAGTGCCGGCGCGCACGGTGGCGGTGTTTGTGGTGCGATAAGCACGCACGGCTGACAGGGGCTTGCGGCCAGTCAACTTCTGGCCAAAAAGCCACCCTATGCTGGCTGTTGCCGCATGTCGGCAAAGCGTCCTTTACCGCAACACTTTCACGGAGGATTCCATGAACAAAAAGCTCATGACAAATGGCTGCGTGGCCGCCGCAGCCGCGATGCTGTTGCTGGCCGTTGCGCCGGTCCAGGCGCAGACGGCCGCCACCACAGGCGGCTACTTGTTTGCCGCCGCCGGCAGGTCTGATTTCAACAACGACTGCACCGGTGTCAGCAACTGCAAGAACAGCGGCAACGCCTTCAAGCTGGGTTTTGGCTACCGCACGGCCATGGGCCTGGCCGGTGAAGCCCTGGTGATGGACTTCGGCAAGTCCACGGGCACCAGCAGCGGTGTGGATGTGTCCATCAAAGCCCGCGCCGTGGGTGGCGGCGTGGCGCTGCACGCGCCCCTGGGCACCAGCTTCAGTGCGGTCGTGCGCCTGGGCGTGGCCAGCGTCAAGATGACGGGCGAAGGCCGCCTGGGCAGCTTCGTGGTGTCTGACTCTGAAAGCAGCGTGCAAGCCTATGCCGGCATTGGCGTGGCTTACGCTTTCACACCCAACCTTCGCCTTGAAGCCGCCTTTGACAGCACACGCGGCAAGCTTGACGGCGAAACCGGCAATGTCAGCGCCTTCACCGTGGGCCTGGGCTTCAGCTTCTGACCCCGGCCGTGCGACCGCGCGCGCCCGGCTTGCCTGGCCCCCGCCGCTGCGGCAAGCGGGCTGGGGCTGCGCCTTATCCTCGGCCGATGTTGAAGGGTCTTTCGGTGTCCGCCCTGGCGGCGGGGTTCGTGGCCGTGCTGGTGGGTTTCACCAGCTCGGTCGTCATCGTCTTTCAGGCTGCCGCCGCCTTTGGCGCCACGCCGGCACAGGCGGCGTCGTGGATCTGGGCGCTGGGCCTGGGCATGGGCCTGACCAGCCTGGGCTTGAGTGTGTGGTACCGGCAGCCCGTGCTCACGGCCTGGTCCACACCCGGCGCGGCGCTGCTGGCCACGGCGGGTGTGGGTGTGCCCATGGCCGAGGGCGTGGGCGCCTTCATGGTGTGCGCGCTGCTCATCACGCTGGCTGGCGCCACGGGCTGGTTTGCGCGGGTCATGGGCCGCATCCCGCAGGCGCTGGCCGCTGCCTTGCTGGCGGGCGTGCTGGCGCGTTTTGCCTTTGATGCCTTTGCGTCGATGCAGCGCGAATTTGCGCTTGTCTTCACCATGTTCGTGGTGTTCCTGGTTGGCCGGCGCCTGTGGCCGCGCTACGCCGTGCCGGGGGTGCTGCTGGCCGGCGGCGCGGTGGCGGCGTTCAAGGGCCAGCTGAACTTTGACGCGGTGCAGTGGCAACTGGCCACGCCGGTTTTCACCATGCCGGTGTTCACGCTGCCGGCCACTGTCGGCATCGCCCTGCCCCTGTTTGTGGTGACCATGGCGTCGCAGAACCTGCCCGGCGTGGCGGCGCAGCGTGCGGCGGGGTATGCCACGCCGGTGTCGCCCGTGGTCACCACCACCGGGCTGGCCACGCTGGTGCTGGCGCCGTTTGGCGGCTACGCGCTCAATCTGGCGGCCATCACGGCGGCCATCTGCATGGGGCGTGAAGCCCACGAAGACCCCTCCCGCCGCTGGCTGGCCAGTGCAGCGGCAGGGGTGCTTTACATCGTGGTGGGCCTGCTGGGCGGCGCTGTGGTCGGCCTGCTGGCGGCCTTCCCGCGTGAACTGGTGTTGGCGGTGGCGGGTATGGCCTTGCTGGGCACCATAGGCACGGGCCTGAGCGCGGCCATGAAGGACGACGCCCAGCGCGACGCCGCACTCATCACCTTCGTGGTCACCGCCAGCGGCCTGACGTTGTGGGGTGTGGGCGCGGCCTTCTGGGGCGTGGTGGCCGGCGTCATGGCGTTGGCGGTGCAGCGGCTGTGGCGCTAGACATCCTGGTCGCCGCGTACCCTGGGGCGGCGACCATGATGTCCAGTGGGCCGCGATAGGGTGACGGGTGTCACCGGCTGTCATGACGGGACTGCCTCGCTGACCTAAAGTCGAGGCCTCGCCGCTCACTGGATGCCGATGAATCCGTTCTGTGCCACCCGGCCCACCCATGTCGCCGCCGGCCTGTGGCTGGCCGCCACGCTGCTGGCTGCGGCCGGCGTTGCCGCCGCCCCGTTGAAGGTGCTGATCAACCCCGGCGACCAGGGCGAGCAGTCGCGCCATGCCACTTACCAGCTGCTGCGCGTGGCGGTGAACGACGCCCTGCGGGATGCCAAGGTCGGCGACGTCACGTGGACCATGTCCACCGACGCCGCCGCCGACCTGGCCAGCACCCGGTCGCAGCTCTATGACCTGATCGTGGCGCCCGCCCACGTGGTGGGCAGCGCGCTGCGCCACGGTTACGTGCCTTTGGCGGGTGACCCGCAGGCCGTGCAGGCGGTGCTCGTGTCGCTGAAGGACAAGGGCATGGCCACGCTGGCCGACACCCGCGGCAAACGGCTGGGCCTGCCGCTGGCCGACAGCGTGGTGACTTACCTGCTGCGCGGGGAATTCAACGCCGCCAACACCTCGCTGAAGAGCCACTTTCGCAGCGTCAAGAACTTGCGTTACCAGGACGCCCTGCTGGTGTGCCTGCAGATTCGCGAATGTGACGTGGTGGGGGTAGAGCGTGCCGTGGCCGAGCGCTGGAAGACCGCCGGCGAACCGGTGGTGACGCTGCTGCAAAGCCGCCCTGCGCCGGGCTTGTCGGTGGCCCTGCGCCAGGCTGGGGGCAGCCCCGCCGCCATTGCACTGCAGCCGCCCTTGCTGCGCGAGCTGGCGGCACCGGCCGTGGTGCGCCAGGGCGTGGCGCAAGCCGTGGCTGTGACGCCCGCTGCCTTTGAGTACGTTTCCACCTTGGGTTACTTCACGCCACGGCAGTTGCCAGGCGCCAGCGTGGTGGATGCGGCCGGCGTGGCGCGGCTCATGAAGGCGGGGGCGGTGTACCTGGACACCCGCACCGAAGCCGAATACAAGGCCGGCCGCGTGCCACAGTCGCGCTGGTTGCCCTATGTGGAAAAGAGCGCCAAGGACACCGACTTTGACGCCACCATCGACAGCTTTGACATTGCCAAGCTGCCACCCGACAAGGCAGCGGCGCTGGTCTTTGCCTGCAACGGTGCCGAGTGCTGGAAGAGCTACAAGAGCAGCCTGGCCGCCGTCAAGGCCGGCTACACCCAGGTGCATTGGTTCAGGGGCGGACTGCCCG
>CAZUKT010000292.1:0-3771 GCA_964620975.1 uncultured Rubrivivax sp.
GCCGGCATCGGCCACGCGGCGGATGTTGTCGACCTTGATGCCGCCGTCCACCACGAGCCGGATGTCGCGGCCGGTCTGCTCGATGCGTCGGCGTGCCGCTTCAATCTTGCGCAGCGCGCTGTCGATGAAGCTCTGCCCGCCAAAGCCCGGGTTGACGCTCATGATGAGGATCAGGTCCACCTTGTCGATGCACCAGTCCAGCACGTCCAGCGGCGTGCCGGGGTTGAACACCAGCCCGGCCTTGACGCCCGCACCCTGAATGAGTTGCAGCGTGCGGTCCACATGCGTGCTGGCGTCGGGGTGGAAGCTGACGAGGTCGGCACCCGCCTTGGCAAAGGCCAGCGCCAACGCGTCCACCGGCTGCACCATCAGGTGCACGTCCAGCGGCACCGGGGTGCCGTCGGCGCGCTTGCAGTGCGGCTTGATGGCCTGCGCCACGGCCGGCCCGATGGTGAGGTTGGGCACGTAGTGGTTGTCCATCACGTCAAAGTGGATCCAGTCAGCCCCGGCGGCTATGACCTGGCGCACCTCTTCGCCCAGGCGTGCAAAGTCGGCTGAAAGGATGCTGGGAGCGATGCGGTAAGTCATGGTGTGGATACGGTGACAGGTAAGTTGGAAAACAACCCTGAGCTGAATGTAGGCATCCGGTCATTTAAGGTAAATTCACCAATAGTTGGCTTTGGATTCAGGAATACTGAATGAAGACGGTCACGTTTCGGCAGTTGCGCGTTTTTACCGAGGTGGCCCGCCACTTGAGTTTTGTGCGCGCCGCTGAAGCCTTGCACCTCACGCCACCGGCCGTGACGATGCAGGTCAAGGAACTGGAATCGGCGATCGAGCTTCCGCTCTTTGACCGCCAGGGCCGCAAGGTGAGCCTGACCACGGCGGGCGAGTACTTCCTGGTCTACGCCAAGCGTTTGCTCGCCACGCTGAAGGACGCCGACGACGCGATGGCGCGCTTTCGCAAGCTGGAGTCCGGCATGCTGAGCGTGGGCATGGTGGGCACGGCCAAGTACTTCGTGCCCCGGTTGCTGACCCGCTTCAGGGAAGAACACCCCGGCGTCGAACTCAAGCTGCGTGTGGGCGCCAACCGCGAAGAGCTGGTGACCATGCTGCAGCTCGGCGAGGTCGACCTGGCCATCATGGGCCGCCCGCCCAAAGAAATGGCCATGCGCGCCGAGCCCTTTGCCGCGCACCCGCATGTGTTTGTGGCGCCGCCGGGCCACCCCATCGTGGCCATCGGCAAGGCGCCGGTGTCGGCGGTGGCCGCCTACCCGCTGATCGTGCGCGAGCCGGCCTCGGGCACGCGTGCGCTGATGGACCGCTTCTTCCAGAGCCAGCGCGTGGAGCCCCGCATTGCCATGGAGATGCCCAGCAATGAAACCATCAAGCAGGCGGTGATGGCGGGCATGGGGCTGAGCTTTCTGTCGCTGCACACGCTGGGGCTGGAGTTGCAGAACCACCTGATCGAGATCGTGCAGGTGGAAGACACGCCCATCATCCGCACCTGGAACATCGTGCACATGCAGTCCAAGATGCTGTCGCCGGCGGCCGAGGCACTGCGCTACTTCATCCTGGAGCATGGCGAAACGCACCTGGCGGCGCATGACCGGCCTTTGCTGCAGGGCCTGGCGGGCGGCTGAGATGCGGCTGAAAGGCCGGGCTGGCACTCGATGCGGCGTCGCGCCAGAGACACCGGCCCGAGGATTCCACCCATAGCCAGAGGCAGCCCTGCGCACGTAGCCTGACGCGCAGGAGGACACCCCATGCCCAGCACGCCGCTCATGCTCGACCACGTCTTTGCGCACGCCGATCAGCACCCGGACCGCATCTACCTCACACAGCCCACGGGCAACGGCCAGGTCGTCAACTACACCTGGGCCCAGGTGGTGGACCAGGCCCTGCGCATGGCGGCGCACCTGCAAGGCCTCGGACTTGCGCCGGGTGCGCGCATTGCCATGCTCAGCAAGAACAGCGCGCACTTCATCATGGCCGAGTTGGCCATCTGGATGGCCGGCCACACCACGGTGGCCATCTTCCCCACCGAAACCGCCGACACCGTGCGCTATGTGCTGGACCACAGCGGCGCCAGCGCCTTGTTCGTGGGCAAGCTCGACAACTGGCCGCAGCAGCGCAGCGGCGTGCCGGACGGGCTGCCGTGCATCGCCCTGCCCTTGTCGCCGCCCACCGCCTTTGACACCTGGGACGCCATCGTGGCGCGCACGCCGGCATTGGCCGGCCAGCCCACGCGAGCGGCCGACGACCTGGCGATGCTGCTGTACACCTCGGGCTCCACCGGCACGCCCAAGGGCGTGATGACGAGTTTTGCCGGCCTCACCACGGCCGCCACCTGCATTGCGCAGGACACACGCTCGCGCGTGGGCGCCATAGCCGAAACCCGCATGCTGTCTTACCTGCCGCTGGCGCACAGTTATGAACGCTCGTGGGTTGCAGCTTCGTCGCTCGTGGACGGTGGCGTGCACGTCTTCTTTGCCGAGTCCCTGGACACTTTCTTGCAGGACTTGCAGCGCGCGCGGCCCACGGTCTTTATCTCGGTGCCACGCTTGTGGCGCAAGTTTCAGCAAGGGGTGTTTGCCAAGATGCCGCCGGCCAAGCTGGACCGCCTGCTGGGCATACCGCTCATCGGCAGGCTGGTGGCGCGCAAGGTGCGCAAGGGCCTGGGGCTGGACCAGGTGGTGGTGGCCGGCAGCGGCTCGGCGCCGATTCCGGCCGAGCTCATCACCTGGTACCGGCGCATTGGCCTGGCGCTGTACGAAGGCTATGGCATGACCGAAGACAACTCGTATTCGCACGCATCCACGGCCACCCACAACGCCCCGGGCTGCGTGGGCGTGGCCATGCCGGGTGTGCAGGTGCGCATCAGCCCGCAGGGCGAGATCCTGATCAAGTCGCCCGCACGTTTGGTGGGTTATTACAAGCAGCCCGAACTGACGGCCGAAAGCTTTACCGAAGACGGCTTCTTTCGCACCGGCGATCTGGGTGAATTGGGGCCCGACGGGTTGCTGAAGATCACCGGCCGCGCCAAGGAGCTCTTCAAGACCGGCAAGGGCAAGTACGTGGCCCCCGCGCCGCTTGAAAACCGCCTGAATGCGCACCCGATGGTCGAGATGTCGATGGTTTCGGGCGTGGGCCAGCCGGCAGCGTTTGCCATGGTGCTGCTGGCCGAGTCGCTGCGCCCGCAACTGGGTGACGCCGCCGTGCGCGCCGAGGTGCAGGCCGCGCTGGAAGCCCTGCTGCGTGACGTGAACAGCAGCGTGGCCGACTACGCACAACTGCGCATGCTCGTCATCGTGCGCGAGCCCTGGAGTGTGGAAAACGGCTGCCTCACGCCCACCATGAAACTCAAGCGCAGCCACATCGAGGCCCACGTCGGCCCGCAGGTGGACCGCTGGTACGACGACGGCCACAAGGTGCAATGGGCATGAAGGCCGAAGCCACGCCCCACGACGGCGACCGCGTCGCCGGCGTGCTGCCAACTCACGGCGGCGACCGCGTCGCCGACGTGCTGCTGGCGCACGGCGTGCCTTGCATCTACACGTTGTGCGGCGGGCACATCTCGCCCATCCTGAGCGCGGCCAAGGCCCGTGGCATCCGCATCGTGGACGTGCGCGACGAGGCCACCGCCGTGTTTGCCGCCGACGCCGCCGCGCGGCTGTCGGGCCGGCCCGGCGTGGCGGCGGTGACGGCCGGCCCCGGCATCAGCAACACCATCACGGCGCTGAAAAACGCGCAGCTCGCGCAGTCACCGCT
>CAZUKT010000292.1:3781-6333 GCA_964620975.1 uncultured Rubrivivax sp.
GCTGGGTGGCGCCGCGCCCACCGCGCTGCAGGGGCGTGGCGCGCTGCAAGACATTGACCAGCGCCCGCTGGTGGCGCCGCATGTGAAGCGCTTCTTCAAGATCAGCCGCGTGCGCGACCTGGGCCCGGCCGTGGCCGACGCGCTGGCGCTGGCGTGCAGCGGTGTGCCCGGCCCGGTGTTTGTGGAATGCCCGGTGGACCTGCTGTACGACGAAGCCAGCATCCGCCAGTGGTATGCCGACGCCAGCGGCAAGGGCAGCAGCCTGCCCGAGCGTGCGCTGCGCTGGTACTTGGGCCGCCATGTGCGGCGCATGTTTGATGGCAGCAGCGACATCACCACGCCGCCGTTGCAGCATGTGGACCTGCCGCAGGCTGCGGCCGCAGCACAGCGTGCCGCGCTGGCGGCGCTGGCCCAGGCCCAGCGACCACTGGCGGTGATTGGCAGCCAGGCCGTGGTCAATGCACAGGAAGTTGCAAAGCTGGCCGATGCCGTGACGCGGCTTGGCATTCCCGTTTATCTGTCGGGCATGGCACGTGGCCTGTTGGGGCGCGAGCACCCGCTGCAGATGCGCCACCAGCGCCGCAACGCGCTGCGCGAGGCCGACTGCGTGCTGCTGGCCGGGGTGCCCTGCGACTTCCGCCTGGACTACGGCAAACACGTGCGGCGCAGCGCCACGCTGATTGCCGCCAACCGCAGCGCCAAGGACGCGCGCCTGAACCGCAAACCCGACATCACTGCATTGGGTGACGCCGGCCACTTTCTGCAGGCACTGGCCGCCGCGACGACGGCGCCGCCCAACCGCAGCGACTGGCTGGCCACATTGCGTGGCCGCGACCACACACGCGAAGCCGAGATCGACACCCAGGCCGCCGCACAAGGCGAGTTCGTCAACCCGATCGCGCTCTTCCGCACGCTGGAGCAAGAGGCCGGCGACAACGCCATCTTCGTGGCTGACGGCGGTGACTTCGTGGCCACCGCCAGCTACGTGCTGCGCCCACGCGGCCCGCTCACCTGGCTGGACCCGGGCGCCTTTGGCACGCTGGGCGTGGGCGCCGGCTTTGCGCTGGGCGCGGCCACCACGAAGCCGGGCAGCGAAGTGTGGATCGTGTTCGGCGACGGCGCCTGCGGCTACGGCCTGGTCGAGTTCGACACCTTCGTGCGCCACGGCATCCCCGTCATTGCCGTGGTGGGCAACGACGCCGGCTGGACGCAGATTGCACGCGAGCAGGTCAAGATGCTCAAGGACGACGTGGCCACAGTGCTGGCGCGCAGCCACTACCACGAGGTGGTGCGCGGCTTTGGCGCCGAAGGGCTGCTGGTGCAGCACATGCACGAGCTGCGGCCGGCGCTGCAGCAGGCGCGTGCACTGGCACGTCAGGGCAAGCCGGTGCTGGTGAACGTGTGGCTGGACAAGACGGAGTTCCGCGAGGGGTCGCTGTCGATGTGAGGCGGCGTTGCGCTGCGAGCGCGCAACCAGTGCAGCAGCGTGGCCCAGAAGGCCTCCGGCTCCACGGGCTTGGCCACGTGGTCGTCCATGCCGGCAGCCAGGCAGGCGTCACGGTCTTCGCTGAACGCATTGGCCGTCAGCGCGAGTATGGGTGTCGTCTGCCAGCCGGGCATCTGGCGCAGGGCGCGTGTGGCTTCAAGGCCGTCCATCACCGGCATCTGCATGTCCATCAGAACCAGCGCGAAGCCGCCTTCACGCGCCATCTGAACCGCCTCCAGGCCGTTGCGAGCGGCCGTCGGTACCAGGCCGGACGCCTCGAGCAGGTTCAACACCACCTCGCGGTTCACGGGTTCGTCTTCGGCCAGCAGCACCCGGGTGCCGGCAAATTCGCGCGCCAGTGCCTGCCGTGCCGGGTCAACCTCGGCAGCGGTCTCGTGTTGCGCTGTGTCCAGCGCAAGCCGCAGCCGCACGGTGGCCCAGAAGGTGCTGCCAACGCCCTCCTGGCTGATGACGCCGGCGTCGCCGCCCATGAGCAGGGCCATGCGCCTGGCGATGAAGAGCCCCAATCCCGTGCCGCCGTACTTGCGGGTCATGCTGGCATCGGCCTGGGTGAAGACCTGGAACAACCGGGCCTGTTGCTCGGGGCTGATGCCGATGCCCTGGTCGGTGACCTCGATGCGCAGCAGCACGCTCTGGCTGTCCTGGCCCGCGACGCTCGCACGCACGGCAACCTCACCGTGCCCTGAGAACTTGATGGCGTTGCTGATGAAGTTGAGCAAAACCTGGCGCAGGCGCAAGGCGTCGCCGCAAAGCCGCGCCGGCAAGGCCGGGTCAATCTGCCAGGACAGCCTCAGGCCATTGGCCTCGGCCAAGGCTTCCTGCATCTGCACGGCATCGGTGATGGCCTGGGCAGGTGAGAAGTCAGCTTCTTCCAGGTGCAGGTGATCAGCCTCGATGCCGGAAACGTCGAGGATGTCGTTGATGACCGCGAGCAGGTGCCTCGCCGCACCCTGGCTCTTGTGGAGCCAGTCGATCTGCCGGGCATCGGTGGCGCGGCGCAGCGCCAGTTCGGTCATGCCCATGATGCCGTTCATCGGCGTGCGCA
>CAZUKT010000293.1:0-6294 GCA_964620975.1 uncultured Rubrivivax sp.
GGCGAGGTGGCACTGGCCGTGTCGGCGCCGGTGGCCGGGTGGCTTGAATTTGTGGTGCGCGACACCGGCATCGGCCTCACCGAAGCGGGCCGGGCGCGGCTGTTCCAGCGTTTCAGCCAGGCCGACGGCAGCATCGCCAGCCGCTACGGCGGCACCGGCCTGGGCCTGGCCATCAGCAGCCACCTGGCCGAGATGATGGGTGGCGCCATGGGCGTGGACAGCGCCGGGCCCGGGCTGGGCAGCCGCTTTCATTTCAGCATCCAAGCCCCGGCCGCAGCGCTGCACCTGCTGCCCCAGCGCGCCGCCACCGCAGACACCCCGCCCGACCCGCAGTTGGCGGCGCGCCACCCGCTGCGCATCTTGCTGGCCGAAGACAACGGCGTAAACCAGAAGCTGGCCCTGCGCCTGTTGGAGCAAATGGGCTACCGTGCCGACCTGGCCAGCAACGGGCGCGAGGCCGTGCAAAGCGTGGAGCGCCAGACCTACGACCTGGTGCTGATGGACGTGCGCATGCCCGAACTGGACGGCCTGCAGGCCACGCAGCAGATCGTGGCGCGCTGGCCCGCCGGGCAGCGCCCGCGCATCGTCGCCATGACCGCCAATGCGCTCAACGGCGACCGCCCGCAGTGCCTGGCTGCGGGCATGGACGACCACTTGAGCAAACCCCTTCGGGTGGCGGCGCTGAGCGCAGCGTTGCAGGCCACCGACGCCAGGAAAACACCTGAACCATGAACCCACCGACCATCGCCATGCTCGTCTTCGAAACTCTGCAGGCCAACACAGGCGCCGACTTCGTGCTCCAGTTGGTGGAGGCCTTTGCCGACGAAGCGCCGGTGTTGATGGCCCGGCTGCGCGCTGCTGCTGCGGCCGGCGACGCAGACCTCTTCGAGACCACGGCGCACAGCCTGAAGAGCAATGGCATCACCTTTGGCGCGACGCGGCTGGCCGAACTGGCCAGCCGGCTCGAAGGGCAAGGGCTCGCCACTGAACCCGACGCTGTCGACGAACTGGCGGCTGCGGTGGCAGCGGCACTGGTGAGCCTGCGCGCGATGGCGCGGGCTTGACCGGAATGAGCGGCACAACCCCGGATCCAACCAAGCTCGTCTTCGGCTCGGTAGAGTTGCGATTGGCTGAACGCCGCCTGATGGTCGAGGGCCAGTCGGTGGCGCTGGGAAGCCGCGGATTTGACCTGCTCAAGGCCCTGGTGCTGGCGCGCGAACGTGTGGTCACCAAGGACGAACTGCTCGACGAGGTGTGGCCCGGCCTGGTGGTGGAAGAGAACAACCTGCAGGTGCAGATATCCGGGCTGCGCCGTGTGCTGGGCGCAGGGGCCATCAGCACGGTGGCCGGTGTCGGCTACCGCTTCACGCTGACAGAAGGCGCGGCCGCCGACCCGCCCGCCGCCGCGCCCCCACCGCTGGCCACACCCGCCATAACCGCTGCACGTGTGCTGGTGGCCGACGACAACAAGGTCAACCGCCTGTTGCTGTGCCGAACGATTCAGCTGATGGGCCACCAGGTCAGCAGCGCCGACAACGGCAGGCAGACACTTGCCATGCTGCGCCAGCAACGCTTTGAACTGCTGCTGCTGGACCTGGCCATGCCCGAGCTCGATGGCTTTGGCGTGTTGCAGGCAAGGGCCCAGGACGCGGCGCTGCGCGAGGTGGCGGTGATCGTGACCAGCGCCCTGGGCGGCGTGGCCCCGGTGGCGCGCTGCATTGAGCTGGGGGCTGACGACTTTTTGCACAAGCCCGTTGATCCGTGGTTGCTCAAGGCCCGCGTCGAATCCAGCCTGATGCGCAAGCAGCAGCGAGACCTGCAGGGCGACACCCTGCGCCGCCTGATGCCCGGTGGCACCGACCATGCCCGCCGGCTGCCTGACGCCACCGTGTTGGTGACACAACTGCACCCTTTCGACGCGATGGAGCAAACGCCGCAAGACACCGTCGGCCTGCTCGACAACTGGTGCACGCTGATGTTTGATGCGGTGCAAGGGCGCGGCGGCGAGGTGGCGCAGTTCTGTGGCAACAACCTGCTGGCGCTGTTCAGCGATCCCCAGGCCGCCGTGCACGCGGCTCGGGACATGGTGGACTTGATGCGGCTCTTCAACCAAGACCGGCAAGCCGCAGGTGGGGCCGCCTTGGGCGCCAGCACCGGCCTGGCACGCGGCGCGATCGTGGTCGGGCTGGTCGCCACAGCCCACCGTGCCGCCTGCGCGTGCATCGGCGCCCCGGTGTTGCGCGCACAGCGCCTGGCGGCGGCTTGCACAGCGGGCAATCACGTCTTGGCGATGGACGAAGCAACACATGCCGGGCTGGCCGCCGATATGCCATCCATGCGGGTGTGCCACGCAACCGAAGGCTGGGCCTACTTTGTGCGGTAGCAGGCGCACCACACCCCAACACGGCACTCAGGCCAATGGCACTGGGGCCATGCACACCCCCTGGTTGCCCGCCGCACGGCGGCCTTCGCACGCCAAAGCTCAGCGGCCCTTTTCCATCGGCCCGTTGACGATGGCATCAAACTCGGCTTGGCTGATGTACTGCGGCGTGTAGCTGCCGCCCTGTTGGACGAGCACCGACATGTAGGCGCGCAAGTGGTTGCGCGAGCCGCGCACCAGGTTGTCGTAGACGAGCAGGATGTCGGCGTTGTCCGCAGCGGCGGCACGGCTGGCAAGGTCGCTGATGTCCAGTTCTTCAATCTGCACACCCACGCGCAGCGCTTCCACCAGGCTCACGCGGCTGGCCGCCACAAGGTCGGCGTACAGGGTCTGGAACAGCGGCGACTTGAAGCTGCCCACGGCCAGCCCGGCCAATGGGTCGGCCAGTGCGTAGCGGTCCAGCAGCGTCTTCACCGCCGACGTGTGCGTGGCCTCGCTGCCCGCCACGTTGGCAAACACGGGCACGGTGGGCCACAGCGCCGCGTTCGCCAGGTACACGGCTTGCGCGAGCTGTTCTTCTTCACGCATGAAGGCCAGGCCATCGGCTTCAGCGGCGGACACGGGTTGCAGTGCGTAGGTGTCCAGCGTGTTGGCCAGGGCACTGCTGTCAAAGCTGGACATGCCGCTGCCATTGACGCCCATGTTCGGGCGGTCATCGCTGCTGCCGCCGCAGGCCACCAGGCCCGCCGCCAGCAGCGCGGCGAATGTGAACTGCAGTGTGTGGCGTCTTGTCGTGTTCTTCATGGTGGGCTTTCGGGGTGGGTGGAAGTTACGGCCTCGGCGAACCGCCGTGGCCGCGTCGGTGCGGGGTGGGCTGCGGGGCCCGGCCCGCAGGCGTGGTGCTTGCCGGCTGGCGGGCCTGGTAGCCCGTGCCGTAGCGCAGGCCTTGCCAAGCGGACTGCGCTGCGGGCGAAGCGGCCGCAGACGAAGTCGATGCCGGCCCTGGCGCTGGCGCAGGTGCTGTTGTGGACGTGGCAGATGCCGCTGCCGATACAGACACGGGTGCCGGTGGCGCTGCCTGCGACCGCACCAGCAGTGGCATGCAGGCCAGCGCCACCACCAGCAGGGCACGGGCGGGCCGCAGGCGGGCAAACGGGGTCAGGGGCTTCATGGTGGGCAGGCATCAGTGGCGGGGATTCGATGCCTGCAGCATGCGTGCGCTGCGTTGCGTGCCCATTGCGGTGGCAAGGCAGGGCATGTCATTCGGTTTCACTGTGTTTCATGGCCCGGCTGCCACGCCACACCGGCTTAGACTGCCGGCCATGGAGTCCCCACCCCGACCCCGCGTGCTGGTGGTTGACGATGACCCGGCATTGCGCCAATTGCTGCATGACTACCTGGGTCTCAGCGGCTACCGGGTGGACGCGGCCGAAGGCGGCGAGCAGATGCGGCGGTGCATGGCGCAGGCCATGCCGGACATGGTGGTGCTGGACATCATGCTGCCCGGTGAAGACGGCCTGAGCCTGGCCCGTGCCCTGCGCCAAAGCTCCAACGTGCCCATCCTCATGCTGTCGGCGCGCGGTGAAGAAATTGATCGCGTGGTGGGCCTGGAGGTGGGCGCCGACGATTACCTGGCCAAGCCCTTCAGCCCGCGTGAACTGCTGGCGCGTGTGCGAGCCCTGTTGCGCCGAGCCGCCTTGCCCGGGCCGGCCGCAGGCAGCGCCGGGGCGCCGGACGCCAGTGGCCGTTTTGCCTTCGGGCCCTTTGTGCTGGACGCCGCCGCCCGCCGCTTGCTGCGCGACGGCACCGAGGTGCTGGGTGCGGGTGCCGAGCTTGAACTGCTGTGCGTGCTGGTGAAACACCCGCACCGCGTGCTGTCACGCGACGACCTCATCGGCTGGCTCAAGGGCTACGAGCGCGATGCCTTTGACCGCAGCGTGGACGTGCGCGTGACACGGCTGCGCCGACGCATCGAGACCGACCCCACGCAACCACGCTACATACGCACCGTGCGCGGCGAGGGCTACCTTTTCAACCCGCGTGGGCACGAAGCGTGAAGCCGGGCGGGCCGGCCGCGCCACGGGCGACCGAAACGCGGGCCATGCCGGCCGCGCCCACCAGCCTGGCGCAGCAGCACCTGCGCTGGCTGCTGGCGCTGTTTCTGGCGCTCACCTCGCTCATCGTGGTGTCGCTGCTGGGCTTTGTGTTGCTGCCGCTGGCCGAACGTTCGGCCGACGATCTAGCGGCCTTGATGGTGCTGTCGGCGCAAACCTGGGTTGAACTGCCACCCGACACACGGCCGGCCTTTGAGGCCGAGCTGCTGCGGCAACATCAACTTGCCCTGCGCGCCGACTGGGCCGTGCCCGCTGGCGGTGACCTGAAGCACGGCTTCTACATCGGCTTTGTGGAGCAGGCGCTGCAAGTGCGCAGCGGCCAACCCGCCGTGCTGACCCCTTTGCCCGGCCCCCAGGGTGGCCCCTGGTTGTGGACGCCGGTGGCCACGGTCGGCCAGACGCTGGCCGTGGGCTTTGCCGTTGAACGATTGAACACCCGGCCGCTGTGGGCCCTGGCCGTGGTGCTGTTGGCGGGCACGGCATTGGCCGCTGCGGCCGCCGTGTGGATGGCGCGCCGCATTGCCAGGCCGGTGGCCCGGCTCGAACAAGCCGCCGCAGAGTTGGCCACGGGTGCCAGCCCCAGGCTGCTGCCAATGTCCGGCCCGCTGGAGCTGGCCCGTTTGGCCCGCCACTTCAACGACATGGCGCTGCAAGTGCGTGAGCTTTTGCAAGCCCGCACCACGCTGCTGGCCGGCCTTTCGCACGACCTGCGGACACCTCTGGCCCGCATGCGGCTGGCGCTGGAGATGTTGAGACTCAAGCCCGAGCCGGCGCACATCGCAAGGCTCGAACAAGACATTGAAGAGATGAACGGCCTCATCGGCCAGATGCTGGGCCTGGCACGTGGGCTGGACGCCGAGCCGGCGCAAACCCTGGCTCTGGCGCCCTGGCTGGCCGGCCGCGCGCAACTGCTGGCCGCAGCCGCGTTAGCCGCCGGCGCCACGATTTCGGTGCACTGCAACGAGGCACTGCAAGCGCGGGCCGCCCCGGGTGCGCTGGCCCGTGTGCTGGACAACCTGCTGGGCAATGCGCTGCGCTATGCACCGGGCCCGATCGAGATCACCGCGCAGCGGCACCCAGGCACAAAGGGGCCAGCGCTGCGCATCCAGGTTCTTGACCGGGGGGCGGGCATCGCCCAAGAACAGATGCATGCCTTGTGGCAACCCTTTGCGCGTGGCGAGGCGTCGCGCAGCCCGCAAACCGGTGGCTACGGCCTGGGCCTGGCCATCGTGCGCCAGCTTGCCCAAGCCCAGGGTTGGCAAGCCGGATTGGCACCGCGCACGGGTGGCGGCCTGGCCGCTTGGGTCGACGTGCCCGAGCACCTGCAAGTTGTTGGGCCGCCGCCGACGCTGCCCGGCGAGCCACGTGCTTAGACTCCTGCCGTGACCCGCTTGCACCCGCACAGTACCCGTCGCCGCAAGCTCTTGCGGGGGCTGGCTTGCTTGCCAGCAGGCCTTGGCCTTGGCGCCGTTGGCAGCAGTTTGGGTGGCGGCTTGGTTGGCAGCGTGGTCAGCAGCTTGGTTGGCAACTTGGTTGGCGTGGGGCTTGGCCTGTCTGCCAGCGCAGATGCCGCAGCCACGGGCCGCGCTGTGCCAGCAATGCCGGCACCCTTGCTCGACGGCCTGGCCGGCCACACCCACACCATCGAATCCAGGCACCCGCTGGTGCGCCGCTACTTTGACCAAGGCCTGATGCTGGTCTACGGCTTCAACCCGGCCGAAGCCGTGCGCTCGCTGCAAGCCGCCGTGGCGCTGGACCCAGCCTGCGCCAGCGCCTGGTGGGCCCTGGCCTGGGCGATGG
>CAZUKT010000294.1:0-4003 GCA_964620975.1 uncultured Rubrivivax sp.
CTTGCCGCTGGCCCTGGCCACGGGCGCGGGCGCCGAAAGCCGCCAGCAGATCGGATGGGTCATCGTGGGCGGCATGAGCGTGGGCACGCTGCTCACGGTGTTTGTGGTGCCCACCATCTACACGCTGTTTGCGCGCCGCCGCGTGCCGGGCGAAATCAAGACACCGTCGCTGGACGAAGCCCACGCCGGCGCCGACTGATCTGCGGGGCCAGAGCGGGGCCGGTTTGCGGGGCGGGTTGGCAGGGAGGGTTGGCGGGGGAATCCCCGCTTGGCGGCGTGGCGCGGCGGCCCTAGCGTCGCGGCATGGGCCAAGGCGTTCAAATCCCCCTGTGGCTGGCCGTGCTGGCCGGTGGCCTGGCGCTGTGGGCGGTGCTGGACAGGCTGCTGCTGCCCAGCGCACGCTGGGTCATCCGCAGCCGCGCCGCCAAGGTGCTGGCCGAAGTGGGCCAGCGGCTGAAGATCGACGTGCGGCCCTTTCAGCAGATCAGCCGCCAGGCGCTGATCGACAGGCTGATCTTTGACGACAAGGTGCAGCAGGCCACACAGGCCTTTGCCGACGAACGCGGCATGCCCCGCGAAGTGGCGCTGGGCCAGGTGCAGCGCTACGCCCGCGAGATCGTGCCGGCCTTCAACGCCTACGTGTACTTTCGAGTCGGCTACTGGCTGGGCAAACACATCTCGCAGGCCTTGTACCGCGTGCGCATTGGCTACACCGACGACGCCGGGCTCAACGCCATCCCCAAGGACGCCACGGTGGTGTTTGTCATGAACCACCGCAGCAACATGGACTACATCGTGGCCAGCTACCTGGCCGCCGAACGCGCCGCATTGAGTTATGCGGTGGGTGAGTGGGCGCAGGTCATCGGCCTGCAGCAACTGATACGCGCCATGGGCGCCTACTTTGTGCGGCGCAATTCCAAGGACGAGCTGTACCGCCGGGTGCTGGAACGCTACATCGCCATGGCCACTGAGGCGGGCGTCACGCAGGCCGTCTACCCCGAAGGCGGGCTCACCAAAGACGGTGCCATGCGCGAGCCACGGTTTGGTGTCATCGACTACATGCTGCGCGGCTACCACCACGGCGGTGAGCGTGATCTTGTCTTCGTGCCGCTGGGCCTGAACTACGACCGCGTGCTCGAAGACCGCACCCAGCTGCGCAGCGCCGACGCCGCCGCGCCCCGTGTGGGCCGCCTGCGGGCGGCAGGCCGCACGCTCGGTTTTGTGGGTACACAAATCAGCTTGTTGCTGCGCAGCCGCTGGCACCGTTTTGGTTATGCCTGCGTCAACTTCGGCACCCCGGTGTCGGTGCGTGAATGGACGGCGGCGCGTGGCATCGTGCTGGCACAGTTGCCCAAGGAACAACGCCAGGCCGAGGTGGCCGCGCTCGGCCGGCACCTCATGGCGCAGGTGGGCCAATTGATCCCCGTGCTGCCGGTGCCGCTGGTGGCCACGCTGATGGTGGCGGACTTGCAGCGCGCCCGCAGTGAGTTCGAAATCAAGGCCGAAGTTGGCGCCCTGGTGCAGCAACTGCAGGCCCGTGGCGCCCGCCTGTACCTGCCCCGGCAAGACTGGGATTACGCCGTGAGCGCGGGCCTGCGCATGCTGGTGCAGCGGCACCTGGTGGCCGAAGCCGGCGGCCTGTTCACCGCGCGTGCCGAAGAAGCACCGCTGCTGCGTTATTACGCCAATTCCATCGCGCACCTGGTGCAGCCACTGGCCTTGCCGGCAGCGGCACAGCTTCTGGCCGCCTGAGCGAAAGCAGCGTCAGCCCACAAGGCGGCGGGCGGGCAGGGCGCACCCGGCATGCAGCGGGGCATCGATGCCCTGGCCCTGCGCGGCCCACATCGGCGACGCCTGCACCACATCACCCACCACCAGGATGGCCGGGCTGCCAAGGCCTTGTTGCTGCACCGTGGCCACCAGCGTGGCCAGCGTGCACACGGCCTGGCGCTGGGCTGCCGTGTGCGCGCTGCACACCACGGCGGCGGGCGTGGTGCCGGGCAGGCCACCGGCCAGCAACGCGTCGGCAATGCCCCCCACACGCGTGACGCCCATGTAGATGACCAGCGTCAGCCCAGCGCGCGGTCTTGCTCAAAGCGTGCGATGGCCACCTGCAGCACCGGCAGCAGGCGCTGGGGCTGCAGGCCGGCAATCACGTAGGCGCTGACACTGGCCTTGATGGCCTGCTGCATGGGCGCGTGGCTGGCGTCTTCACTGAACACCACCACCGGGCGTGGGCAGGTGCTGGACACCGTGGCCAGGTGCTCCAGTGTGTCGCGGGACGGCGATTCGCTGTCCAGGATCACCACGTCGGGCTGCAGGCGCACACGCAGTCGTGGATAAGCAGGGCCGAATCCAGCACGCCCACCACCAGGTGGCCCTGGCGCGAGAGTTCGTCGTGGATCAGGCTGACGCGGTGCGCGCCGTCGTCAATGAGCAGCACCCGCAGCGGCGTTGGGGCCGGCTCGGGTGGCGCTTGGCGTTCAGGGGTTGGGAAATTGCGGCTGCGTTTGCCCATGCCCCGGTGGCGCAACTTCCGTGCCGCTGTGTGCGGCGGCGCCGCTGGCGGGCCGCCGCCCTTTCAGGCCGTCTGCACCGCCAGCCGCCCACCATGGGTCTGCAGCGTGTGCGACAGCAGGCTGGTGGCCGCGTAGATGGCGTCTATCGTGGGTGTGGGCACCTGGGCGATCTGCCCCAGTTCCACCACGGCGCCCACCAGCGCCTGCAGTTCCAGCGTGCGGCCGTGCTCCACGTCTTGCAGCATGCTCGTCTTGTGCGCGCCCACCGCTTCAGCACCGGCCAGGCGCTGTTCAAGGCTGATCTTGAAGTTCACGCCCAGCGCTTCAGCCACGGCCTTGGCTTCGGCCATCATGCGAGTGGCCAGCGCGCGCGTGGCCGGGAAGCGGCAAATGTCTTGCAGCGTGGCGTGTGTCAAC
The DNA here is from genome assembly GCA_964620975.1 of uncultured Rubrivivax sp. Lineage (GTDB taxonomy): Bacteria > Pseudomonadota > Gammaproteobacteria > Burkholderiales > Burkholderiaceae_C > Rubrivivax. Next base: position 2,937 of record CAZUKT010000294.1, read on the forward strand.
GCCGAGAGTGGGTTGAAGGTGAGGTTGCCCCACAGCTTGACCCAGATCTCGGCGCGGATGTCGCGGCTGACGGGGCTCTTGAAGCCGGCCGCCATCATGGCCTTGGACAGCGCTTCCACACGTTCGCTGCGGCTGCCGTCGAGTTCACCCAGGCTGAATCGGTTGCCTTCGATCAAGCGCACCACGCCCGGCGCCACCAGCTCGCTGGCGGGGTAGACCACGCTGCCGATGATGCGCTCGGGCTCAATATGCCGGGCGATCAGGCCGTCAGGGTCCAGGCTCTGCAGGGCACGCCCTTCAAACGGCCCGGCCAGCTTGTGAAAGTACCACCACGGCACGCCGTTGATGAGTGTCACCACGCTCGTGTGCGGGCCGAACAGGCCGCGCAGATCGGGCAGCAGGTCTTTCACCTGGTGCGCCTTCACGGTCAGCAGCACCACGTCTTGTTCACCTGCATCGGCACAGTGCAACACGGCGCGCAGCGTGGCGCCGGCGGGTGTGTGCTCTTCAGTGCCGTCTTCAAGCAAAAGTTTGAAGCCCTGGGCGTTGATGGTTTCCAGGTTGCGGTTGCGGGCGATGAAAGTCACCTGGTTGCCCGCACGCGCCAAACGGGCGCCCAGGTAGCCACCTATGGCTCCCGCGCCAACGACGGCGATCTTCATGTGTGGCCTGCCTTGGGCGCGGCTTCACGCGCCCGGTAATACGCCTTGAGTGCGCCAAAGGCCGGCCACACCAGCATGGTGATGGCAAGGCCCGCAATGCTGCCCACCAGCGGGTTGCTCCAGAAGATGCTCAAGCTGCCCTGGCTCAGCAGCATGGACTGGCGGAAGCTGCTCTCGGCCATGTCGCCCAGCACCAGGGCCAGCACCAGCGGCGCCATGGGGTATTTGAGCTTCTTGAAGAGATAGCCCAGCACACCAAACACCAGCATGAGCACCACGTCAAACATGCTGCTGTGCACCGTGTAGGCGCCAATGGCGCAGATGACGATGATCACCGGCCCGATGATGGAAAACGGGATGCGCAGAATGGCCGCCCACCAGGGCACGGTGGTGAGCACCACGATC
>CAZUKT010000294.1:4013-6270 GCA_964620975.1 uncultured Rubrivivax sp.
ACGATCAGGCCGACGATGTTGCCGATGTACATGCTGGCGATCAGGCCCCAGACAAAGTCCTTCTGCTCGATGAACAGCATGGGCCCGGGCTGCAGGCCCCAGATCAGCAAGCCACCCAGCAGCACGGCAGCCGTGGGTGAACCCGGGATGCCCAGCGTCAACATGGGCAGCAGCGCGGCGGTGCCGGCCGCGTGGGCGGCGGTTTCGGGGGCCACCACGCCTTCGATGCGGCCCTTGCCAAAGGTCTCGGGGTCTTTGGACATGCGGCGCGCCATGCCGTAGCTCATGAAACTGGCCGGCGTGGCACCGCCGGGGGTGATGCCCATCCAGCAGCCCACCGCCACCGAGCGCAAGAAGAGCTTCCAGTGCTTGAGCAATTCGCCCCAGGTCTGCCACACCACCTTGAAGTTGATCTTGGCGCTCTTGCCCTTGAAGGACAGGCCTTCTTCCATGGTGAGCAGGATTTCGCCAATGCCAAAGAGGCCGATGACAGCAATGAGAAAGTCAAAGCCCTTCAGCAGTTCTGGCACACCAAAGGTCATGCGCAGTGTGCCGGTGACGGCGTCCAGCCCCACCGACGCCAGCGCAAATCCCAACATCATGGCCGCGATGGTCTTGGCCGGTGGTTCCTTGCTCATGCCCACAAAGCTGCAGAAGGTCAGCAACTGCACGGCAAAGAATTCGGGCGGCCCGAACTTGAGCGCAAACCGCGCCAGCAACGGCGCCAGGAAGGTGATCAGCAGCACCGCAAACATGGCGCCCACAAAGCTGGACGTGAAAGCGGCGGTGAGCGCCTGCGCCGCCCGGCCTTGCTGCGCCATGGGGTAGCCGTCAAAGGTGGTGGCTACGCTCCAGGGCTCACCCGGTATGTTGAACAGGATCGAGGTGATGGCACCGCCAAACAGCGCGCCCCAGTAGATGCAACTCAGCATGATGATGGCCGAGGTGGGGTTCATGCTGAAGGTCAGCGGCAGCAGGATGGCCACCCCGTTGGCGCCACCCAGCCCGGGCAGCACGCCGATCAACACGCCGAGCGTGATGCCGATGAGCATGAAGCCGATGTTGGGCAGCGTCAGCGCAACGCCAAATCCTTGCAGCAGGCTTTGTATCTCGTCCATCGCGGCTACAGACCCACCAGGGCTTCGAGCGGGCCCTTGGGCAGCGGCACCAGGAACCAGCGCTCGAACACACCGTAAAAGAACAGCGGCACGCCCACGGCCACGCCAGCGGTGAGCGCGATGCCGTGTTTGCCGTGGCGGATCATGAAGTAGGCAATCAGCGCCACCGACGCCACGTAGATGCCCAGCAGCGCAATGGCGCCCACATACACCACCATGGGCAGCAGGATGGCCATCACGCTGGCCAACTGGGCGCGCTCGGCAAACACCGGGTTCACATGCCAGCGCCGCAGTTGCTTGAAGGCCGTCCAGCCACTGGCGCCCAGCAGTGCCAGGCCGATGTAGAACGGAAAGTAACCCGAACGCGGCCCGTCGTCGCCCCAGCCTATGCCCACGCGCACGCTGTCGGCCAGCACCAGGCCCGCCAGCGCCATCAGAAACAGCGCCACCAGCAACTCGGGCCAGCGCACACCTACCGCAGAACTCTCTTCAGATGCATCGTTCATTCGGGGCCCCTACAGGCGTTGGAGTCGCATCAAGCTGCCGCCACGGAACCGGCTCCGCCGGGCCGTCGGCGGCGCCCCCCTGGGGGGGAGCGCCGCAGGCGCTTCGGGGGGGGGTTAGTTCGCCAAGAAGCCCGCGTCGCGCATCAGCTCGCGGTGCATCTGCTCGTTCTTGGCCACCCAGTCAAAGTAGGGCTGGCCGGTGAGGCTGGTCTGGTTGAAGGCGCCCTTGTTCATGAATTCTTTCCACTCGGGCAGCGCACGCACCTTGGCCAGCAGGTCCACATAGAACTTGGTCTGCTCGGGCGTGACCCCCGGCGCCATGAAGATGCCACGCAGCATCACGTATTCGGCAGGTATGCCGGCCTGGCTGCAAGGCGGAATGTCAGACCACGCCATGGTGGCCGTGAGCTTGACGGGGTAGGGCATCTTGACCTTGTCAAACACACACAGCGGGCGCAGCTTGCCGGCGCGCCAGTGTGATTCGGCTTCAATGGGGTTGTTCACGGTGGCGTCAATGTGCTTGCCCACCAGTTGCACCGCCACATCACCACCCCCCTTGAGCGGAATGTAAATGAGCTTCTTGCCCAGCGTCTTTTCCAGCAGCACGCTGATGATTTGGTCTTCCTGCTTGGA
>CAZUKT010000295.1:0-6245 GCA_964620975.1 uncultured Rubrivivax sp.
GGTTTTTCCACAGGCTGATGGTCCACTGCCAGCGGCGCGCCAGGGCGTTGTCGGTGCAGTTGCCGGCATCGCGCAGCACGCCCAGCACGTCGTCGCTGTCGAGGATGCTGAAGTTCTCTTTCAGGCCCACCCGCGTGCCGTCGGTGCGCAGCATGCGCACACCCAGGCTGTGAAAGGTGCTGATGGCCAGGTCCTTGGCGGCGCGCGGGCCCACCAGGGCTTTGGCACGCTCGCGCATTTCCTGCGCCGCCTTGTTGGTAAAGGTGATGGCGGCGATCTGCTTGGGCGCCAGGCCCGCGTCCAGCAGCCGCGCAATCTTGTGCACGATGACCCGCGTCTTGCCCGAGCCCGCGCCCGCCAACACCAGGCAGGGGCCGTCCAGGTGGTGCACGGCCGCCATCTGGGCGGTATTCAGGGATACGGGGGCGTTCATGGGCGGCGGCAGATGGGGGGTCGGAATATACCCACGCCTTGCTCCGGCACCCGGTGCCACACGATACGGGGCGGCGCCGGGACGGGCGCAACACCTTCAAGCCGTCATGAAGCCCAGGTTGCGCACGCCCGCGTCAAAGTTGGCCAGGTTGGGGAAGATGTCGCTGACCTGACCGTCGCTCAGCCCGAACCAGCGGCCCAGCGTGGCGCCCAGTTGGTCTACCGACGTGGCGGGCAACATGGCGCCGTTGCTCAGCATGTCGGCGCTGCTGTCAAAGGCATTGTTGTTGGCGTTCTTGGGGCCGAAGGTGGGAAAGCGTCCGTACAGGTCGCCACCCCGCACCGCACCGCCCATCACCATGTGGTGCCCGCCCCAACCGTGGTCGGTGCCGTCGCCGTTGCTGGTAAAGGTTCGGCCAAAGTCGCTGGCCGTGAAGGCGGTGACGTTGTTGCGCGCGCCCAAGGCACCCAGCGCCGTGTCGAAGTAACGCATGCCGTGGGCCAGCTTGGCCATCAGGTCGGTGTGGTTGCGGTTTTGCAGGTCATGGCTGTCAAAGCCATTCAGGCTGACCATGAACACCTGCCGCCGCGCGCCACTGGCGCCGCTGATGCCGGCATCGATCAAACGCGCCACCACCTGCAGTTGTTGCGCCAGTGAATTGGCGGCGCGGTTGCCGGTGAGCGGGTTGTCGTACTGCAGCTTGGGGTCGTTGTTGGCGTTGTAGTTGCCGGTGGCGGGCAGCGTGCCAAAGGCCGCGTCGCTGGCCGGGCGCAAGGCTGTGCGCAGCGTGGCCTCGGCGTCTATCGAGCGCGCCGACACGGCCGCCAGGTCGGCCTGCATCAGGTGCGTGCCACGGCTGCCCGACACGATGCGCTGCAGCGCGGCGGCCACTTCAGTGGAACCAAAGATGCGGCCGTTGCTGTCGGCCCCCATGCGGATGGCGCCGCCCGTGCTGACCTGGTACTGCTGCACCGTCTGCCCGGCCAACCACACGGCCGTGCCGGTGGCAGAAACCGCCGTGAACACGGTGCGGCTGTTCATGGCCGCCAGCGCGTCGCCCATGCGGCCGCCCCAGCCGCGTATGGCCCCTTCAGGTGCCAACGCCTGCCAGGTGTTTTGCTGATCGTTGTGAGAAAAGAGGCTGGCCGGGCGCGGAAACGACGCCTGCCCGTATTGCACCTTGGTGGTGGGCATGAGCAACGGGCCGATGCCGGGCACGATGGCCAGCCGGCGGTCGGTATTGAACATCGCCTGCAAGCTGCCCAGCATGGGGTGCAGCGCAAAAGCACGGCCCTGCGCATTGGTGGGCGTAAGCGGCAACACACCCCCCAGCCGTGCCGGTGAGCCCGCTGCGGCGCCCGCGTTGGGCTGGGTGCCCACGGGCAGCAGCGCAATGGAATCGGGCGCCTGGTTGCGCACGGCGGTGTAGGGGTCCCAACTGGCCGTGTCGGTGGCCAGCACGGTGTTGTAGGCGTCGTTGCCGCCATACAAGAAGATGCACACCAGCGCGCGGTAGTCGGTGGCCGACTGCGCCGCCGCACTGCCGGCGGCCAGCAGGTTGATGGCCAAGGGCGCGCCCGCACCGGCCAGCGCCGACAGGGCCGTGGCGTGGCGCAAGAAGGCACGGCGCGAGGCGGGGGTTTGCAGGTCAGGCACTCGGGTCATCAGGGTCTCCAGCCGGCTCATTGCTGAACCAGGAATTCGGGCGACACCAGCGTCAGCAGCAGTGCCGCGTTGACGCGGTTGCGCTTGGCCGCGTCAATCTGCGCCTGGTTCAGGGGTGTGACCAGGGGCACGCTGATGCTGTTCACGGCTTGCACCAGTTCCGCCCTGAGCGCGTCGTTGTTGTTGCCGTAAGTCAGCCGCGCCAGCACGCGGTCCACCAGCGCGGCGGGGTCGGTGGCCAGGGCAAGCTCGGGGCTGAAGTCGGGCTGGATGTCGCGGCGGTTCAGGGGTACACCGCCCACCGTGGTGTTGACGCTGCCGATGCCCAGGCTCAAGCCATCGCGCACGGCATTGACATAACCAGCCACGCTGCTTTCGTGGGTGATCTGCATCTCGGGCACCACCAGCTTGGCGGTGGCCGCCTGCGTGCCCGGCGGCACGTAGCCGGGGCGGTAGAAGTTGAACACCGAAGGCGAGCGCAGCGGCGCCTGGCCCAGCGACGTGGACGCGCTCTCGGTATTGCCCACCCGCCAATGGCCGGTGTCGCTGCGGAAGGCAAAGGCACGCAGCAATGCCGACAGCCGCAGCACGGGCTCACGCAGCTTGCCGGATGTGTTGGACAACACACGGGCTTCGGGGTGCATCAGCACGGCCTTGACCACGGCCTTCATGTCGCCGCGCACACCGCTGCCGTTGTTGGCAAACACGGCCGCCACGGCACGCACGTAGTCAGCGCTCGGGTTGCTGGTGACCAGGCGTTGGATCAATTGCCGGCCGATGAAGGGGCCCACGTTGGGGTGCGCGGCCAGGGTGTCCAGGCCCACACGCAAGCTGGCGGCCGGGTCGGCCGTGGCCTGCACCGGCACGGTGGCGCTGAGGAAGCGTTTTTCGTCCTTGCTGTGGTACTGCGGGTAGCCCACCATGGGCGCAAAGCTGCGGTCGGGGTCGGACGCGCCGTCCAGGCTGCCGTTGAAAAAACAACTGTTGTTGGGCCAATCGGGGCAGGACCAACTCCAGCCCGTAAACACCTTGGCCAGGCCGCTGATGTCAGCCGGTGTGTAGGTGTCCACCATCTTGCCGTCCACCAGCTTGGCGCTGGCGTCGGGGTTGAGCTCCACCAGGCCAATGGAGAAGAGCTGCATCACTTCACGGGCGTAGTTTTCGTCGGGCACGCGGCCGGTGCGGGCGTCGGCTTTCTGGTTGCGCAGGTGCGACAGGTACACACCCATCATGGGGTGCAACGACACCGTTTCCAGCAAGTCGCGGTAGCGGCCCAGACCCTGGTTGCCGAGCATGTCCAGCCAGGCGGCCACGGCGCGTGTGTTGTCGGCCACGCCGCCGTCAACCATGGAGATGACAAAGATCTGTGAAAGCGCAAAGGCCACGCGGTGGCGCAACTGGTCGGGCGCGGTGACGGCCTGCTTCCAGAAGCTTTCAAGCACCTGGTCGCCAAAGGCTTTGGCGTTGGGGTCCACGGCGCGGAGCTCCTGGTCGCGCGCTTGCCAGTGCGTGCGGTGCACATTGGCGGCGGGCAGGGCCAGTTGTTCGTCTATCCAGGCCGCGTAGCCCACGGCCATGACGCGGTCGATATCGACGTCAACCGGGCCGAAAGTGGCCTGGGTCAGGAAGCGTGCGGCCTCATTGCGCGTGGCGGGTTTTTCCACCACCACCACGGGCGGTGGGGTGGGCGTGGCGGGGTCGCCGCCACCGCCGCCACCGCAGGCGGTAAGCAAACAAAGGGTCAGGCAGGCCAGCAAAGCATGCCGGGGTGGAAACAGAGCCAAAGCAGGTCTCCCAACGGATGGGGTGGGCGTGCAGCCGCGTCGCGCGCGGAAGAAGCGGCATTCTCGGCAAGCCACAGCGCTGAACTTGCCAATTAGTTGGCGCTTGGCACAGGCCTTACCGATGGACGCGATTGGGCCGCAGCCGGCGCAGTTGCGCCAGCCCCCAGTCTGAAAGTGGGCTGCGGTGCAAGGGCACTACACAGATGCGATGGGGTGCTGCGGCACCCGCCTTACAAGACTGGCGCCAACAGCCGGCGCGCCAGGGCCGCATCCACCGCTTGGCGTTCGGCCCAGTCAGCGAGCTGGTCTTCACCGATGCGGCCCACGTTGAAGTACTGCGCCTGCGGATGCGCCAGGTAAAAGCCGCTCACGCTGGCGGCCGGCGTCATGGCCAGGCTCTCGGTCAGGCCCATGCCGATGTCACTGGCCTGCAGCACGTCAAACATGGCACGCTTGACGCTGTGGTCGGGGCAGGCCGGGTAACCCGGCGCCGGGCGAATGCCACGGTACTGCTCCTTGATGAGCGCGTTCACATCCAGCGCTTCGTCGGGTGCATAGCCCCACAAGTCGGTGCGCACACGCTGGTGCAGGCGCTCGGCAAAGGCTTCAGCCAAGCGGTCGGCCAGGGCCTTGAACATGATGGCGCTGTAGTCGTCGTGTTCGGCAGCAAACTGCGCTTCTTTCTTCTCCACACCCAGGCCGGCGGTGACGGCAAAGAGGCCGATGTAGTCGGCCTTGCCACCCAGTTCGGCACGCGGGGCGATGAAGTCGGCAAGGCTTCGATTGGGGCGCGCCACGCCGTCCACCACCGGGCGTTCGGTCTGCAGGCGCAATGGGCTCCAGCGCAGTGCCACCGTGCGGCGCGATTCGTCGGTGTAGACCTCGATGGTGTCGTCGCCCACCGTGTTGGCCGGCAGCAGCGCCACCACCCCATTGGCCTGCAGCCAGCGGCCTTCAATCAGCCGCTGAAGCAGGCGTTTGCCGTCGCTGAACACACGCTGCGCTTCGCTGCCCACCACGGCGTCACGCAGGATGTCGGGGAACTTGCCAGCCAGATCCCAGGTCTGGAAGAACGGCGCCCAGTCGATGCACGCGGCCAGTTCAGCCAGGTCGTAGTTCTTGAAGACACGCCGGCCAATGAACTTGGGCACGGGCGCTGTGTACGCGGCCCAGTCCACCTGCGCCTTGTTGGCCCGCGCTGCGGCCAGCGGCACCAGCGGCGTGGCCTTCTTGCTGGCGTGCTGCTGGCGCACACGCTCGTAGTCGGCGCGCAGATCGGCAATGAACCTGGCCGCACGTTCATCAGAGATGAGGTCACTGCACACGCCCACGCTGCGCGACGCGTCGGGCACATACACCACCGGCCCGTCGTAGTGCGGCGCAATCTTCACCGCCGTATGCACACGGCTGCAGGTGGCGCCGCCTATCAGCAGCGGTGTGCTGCGGCTGCGGAAGTAGTCATCACGCTGCATCTCGGCCGCCACGTGCTGCATTTCTTCCAGGCTCGGCGTGATGAGGCCGCTCAAGCCGATGATGTCGGCGCCTTCTTCCTTGGCCTTGGCCAGGATGTCCTGGCACGCCACCATGACGCCCATGTTGACCACTTCAAAGTTGTTGCATTGCAAGACCACGGTGACGATGTTCTTGCCGATGTCGTGCACATCGCCCTTGACGGTGGCGATGACGATCTTGCCCTTGGGCTTGGCCTCGCCGCCGCCGGCAATGAGCAGCTTCTTTTCTTCTTCGATGTAGGGCAGCAGGTGGGCCACGGCCTGCTTCATGACACGTGCGCTTTTCACCACCTGGGGCAGGAACATCTTGCCCTGGCCAAAACGGTCGCCCACGATGTTCATGCCGGCCATCAGCGGGCCTTCAATCACGTGCAAGGGGCGGCCGCCCGTGGTGCGTATCGCCACCCAGGCTTCTTCGGTGTCGGCGGTGATGAATTCGGTGATGCCATGCACCAATGCGTGGCTCAGCCGCTCGCTCACGTTGCCGGCGCGCCAAGCCAGGCGCGCACTGTCGTCCTTGGTCAGGCCCTTGGCGTTTTCGGCGATCTCCACCAGGCGTTCGCCCGAATCAGGGCGCCGGTTCAACACCACGTCTTCCACACGCTCACGCAGCACGGGTTCCAGATCGTCGTACACACCCACCATGCCGGCGTTGACGATGCCCATGTCCAGCCCGGCCTGGATGGCGTGGTACAGAAACACGGTGTGGATGGCCTCGCGCACCGGGTCGTTGCCACGGAAACTGAAGCTCACGTTGCTGACGCCGCCGCTGACCTTGGCGCCCGGCAAGTTGGCCTTGATCCAGCGCGTGGCGTTGATGAAGTCCACGGCGTAGTTGTTGTGCTCTTCAAT
>CAZUKT010000296.1:0-6229 GCA_964620975.1 uncultured Rubrivivax sp.
ACATGCAAGTCTGAAGTTGGGGCCCCCAGGCTTGTCGCTTCGCGCCTTCGCCACCCCCCGAGGGGGCTGAGCGCCGCGGCTCCAAGTCCGCCAGTGCGGACTTGGACGGCACGAAGGCCACGGGCGTCTCGCCCGTGGCTCGGGCCGCCTTGGGGGCGGCCCGGCGCCGGCCCGGGCTGCGGCCTCGTAGAACTGGTGGCCAGGCAGTCACAGGCTCAGTCAGCCGCCGCAAAGTACGGCTGCATGAAGGCCGACGCAGACGGCGCCGCCAGAGCGGCGGCTTCGGGGTCGAGGTGGGGCAGGCGCTCGCTGGGTTGCGGGCGGCCCAGCAGGTAACCTTGCAACTCGTTGCAGCCCAGGCGGCAAAGCGCCTTGCACTGGGCCACGGTTTCCACACCCTCGGCGTTGACACGCATGTTCAGCGCGTGGGCCATGGTCACGATGGACCGCACGATGGCGTCCACCTTGCCGTCGGTGCCCAGGCCTTGTGTAAAGGCGCGGTCGATCTTGAGTTTGTCAAACGGAAACCGCCACAGGTAGGCCAGGCTGGAAAAGCCGGTGCCAAAGTCGTCCATGGCGATCTGCACGCCCAGGGCATGCAGCGCGCGCAGGGTGCCAAGCACCTGCTCGGTGTGGTTCATGAGCAGCGACTCGGTAATTTCAAGCTCCAGCCGGTGCGCCGGCAGGCCTGCGGATTGCAATGCGCTCAGGGTTTCGTGCACCACCGCGTCACCGCGCCGAAACTGTGCCGGCGACAGGTTCACGGCCACCGTCAGCTCGCCGGGCCAACTGGCCGCTTCACGGCAGGCACAGTCCAGCACCCAGCGGCCCAGGGCTTCGATCTGGCCGGTTTCTTCGGCAATGGCGATGAATTCCATGGGCGGCACAAAACCACGCACCGGGTGCGGCCAGCGTGCCAGCGCCTCGTAGCCGGTGAGCCGGCCCGAAGCCGCCGCGTACAGCGGCTGGTAGTGCAGACGCAGCGAGCCGTTTTGAATGGCTTCGCGCAGGTCTTGCGCCAGCATGCGGCGTGCCTGCTGGGCCTGGTCCAGGGCCGGGTCATAAAAGCTCCAGGTGCCCCGGCCGGCCGACTTGGCGCGTTGCAGGGCCAACTCGGCGTGCTGCACCAGTGCCTCGGCGTTGTGGCCGCCCTGGCCTTGGCGGGCCGTGCCCACGCTGGCGGTGATGCTGACCTTGCCTGCCGAGGCGCCCAAGGTGTATGGGGCCGCCAGGCTGTCCAGGATGCGCTGGGCCAGCGAGCCCACGGCGGTGCTGTCGCTGGCTTCACATTGCATGACGGCAAAGCGGTCGCCACCCATGCGTGCCAACAGGTCGTCGCCACGCAGCACGCCGCGCAGGCGCTGCGTCACGCGGCGCAGGATTTCGTCGCCCACGCTGTTGCCATGCAAGTCGTTGACGGCCGCAAAACCGTCCAGGTCCACACACAACACTGCCAGGCCTTGGCCTGGCGTGTCCTGCGGGGCCTGGCAGGCGGCTTCCAGCGCCATGCCGAAGCGGGTGCGGTTGACGGCACCTGTGAGCACGTCGTGGTCGGCCAGGTAGGTGGCGCGTTCATGCGCGCGCCGCTCCTGGCGCGCCTGGCGGCGCAGCAGGGCGGCACCGACCGCAAAACACAGGGTCATGGTGGTGCCGGCCAACACGGCCGCGCGGCCAAACGAGGCCGCGGTGGCGGCGGCCAGCGCGGTTTGGTCAAGGTAGACCTCCATGACGCCAATGGTGCTGTTGCCGTGGCGCACGGGCACAAAGGCTTCGCTGTAGACCTGGGGCTTGTCCCGGCCGTCACCTTTGAGCAACTTCAAGAGGGCCGTGCCCGTGGTGGCCACGCTGCGTGCCCGTTCAGCGCTGGTCGTGCTCACGTCTTCGGCGCGCGGCGCTGTGCCCACCGAGTCAGACACCAGCAGCAAGCTGCCCTGCTTGTCGTAGAGCTTGAAGCGGAAGAGCCCGGCGGTGCCGCGCAGCGCGGTGAGCCGGTCTTGTGCCTGGGGCGACGGCGTGTCGCCCATGAAGACGAGGTCGATGTCGGGCACCGCCGTGCCCACATGGTGGGCCCAGCCCTGGGCGGTGCGCTCTGCATCCACCTTCACATGGCCGTCGGCCAACTGGCCTATGGAAAAGGCCAGCCCACCCACGACCAGTGCCGCCGCAGCCATCCAGGCTGCGGCGCGGCCTGCACTCCAGCCCTGAAGCCACTGCATGGACCGGCTCAGCATGGCGGGTACTTGGTGGCCGGGCCGTGCGCGGTGCAGATGCGTGTGCGCCCCAGCGCCAGCACGTCCACACGCAGGCTTTCGCCCGCCTTTGACTCCAGCACGGCGGCGCTGGCGGCGGCGGCGGTGCCACCGGGTTCAAGCCGCACGTCTTGGGCTTGCACGGTGCGCACGCCCGAAGAAGCCGTGGCCGGCATGCGGCGCACCTGGCAGGCCTGCGGCAGCTCGCAACTGCAGCCGGGTGACGTGGCGATGGCCCAGCAGGCGCCGCTGCCCAAGGCGGCGCGCACATACAGCGGCTGGCCACGGCGGGCGGCCTCAAAGCGGGCCTCTGACACGTCGGCCGCAAGCCTTTCGGCGGTGGCGGCCAGGCGCTCGCGCGCCAGGCGGTTGCTGAAGGTGGGCACGGCCAGCGTGCCCAGCACGGCCAGCACGGCCAGCACGATGGCCAGTTCAATCAACGTCAAGCCCAGGTTGCGGGCCCGCTGGGGCGGCAGGGTTTGGCGGCGGGGTTTCATGGCTTGTTTCAGCGCAGCCAGCACTTGGTGCCGGGGCCTTCACGCGGGTAGCCGCGTTCGACTTCCAGCGTGAGCGTGGCGCAGTCGGGGTCCCGCGCCTGGGCGCCTTGGGCCGTGGCGGTGGCCAGGTAGGCCTCGGGCCCGGTCAGGGCCAGGCTGATGCGGTAGCGGCCTTGCGGGCTCATGGCCGCAGTGCCACTCAGCGTGCTGAAATTGGTGCTGTAAAGGCCGTGGGCGCCGCGAAACTGCTCTTGCGCCACTTGCACCCGGGTCAGTGCGTCCACCGCGTCCATGCGGCCGGCGCGCAACTCGCCGGCGCGGTACGAAGGCAAGGCCACCGCCGCGAGCACGGCCACCACGGCCAGCGCCAGCATGGCCTCGAGCAGCGTCACCCCCCGGCCGCTGCAGCGCCGAGCCAGTCGCAGAGCGGAGTGGCCGGGTGGGTTCATTGCAAGTGCAGCATGCGGCTGCGCTTTTGTGTCTGGTCTATCCACCGCTGCAGCGCACGTTCGCTGGCGCCGGGCAGTTTTTGCCATTCGCAGCCCAGGCGCACGCCGTGTTCGGCCGAGCCCAGCATGCTCACGTGTTGCAGCACCACGCTGGCGGGAAAGCGCGTGTCGCTGTCGAGCTCGATGCGCATTTCGCCGATGCGGGTGCCGGCCTGCAGCGGGGGTACGTCACTGGGCAACCACAGCGCACAGCCGCCAATGCTGACGTCCAGCACACGCAGCGCGAGTTGCATCTCAGGAATGGCCGGGTGGCCAAAGCGGGCCACCGGTTCATTGCGGCTTTGGGGCCGCACGCGGTAGGCGTTGCGGCGCTGGAAGCGGTAGATGTCTTGCGGCAGCCGTGCCTGCAGCGCACAGGTGTTGGCACCGCGCACCAGCACCAGGCCTTGCAGGTCAAACTGCAGCTTGACGCTTTCAAGGTAGGCCACGGCCACCACTTCATTGGCTTCCACCACCTCGTTGAGCTGGTGTTCGCCGTCAAGTGCGCTGAAGTTGATGCGCTCCTGTGCGGCGTCCACCGCCCAGAGCGTGGTGCTGAGCACGACCCCGCTGGGGGCGTTGAGCATGATGGGAACGCTGCCGTCGCGCAACTGGCGCAGCAGGCCCAGGCGCTCGGGTGCGTGTGTCACCCGGAAAGGCGCCCAGGGGTCGGCCTCGCCGCTGGCGTCGAGTTCTGCAGGGCGGGTGTCCTGGAACATGGTGCGTGGCCGGTTTGTGGTCAGTGCAGCGTCTTCTGGCGGCCGGACATGGTGTCGTCCAGGTCTTGCAGCCAGGGCTCGGCCAGGTGGCGGATTTCTGCGTCGTTGACGAGGATGCGCTGCATGATTCGCGACTTGACCTTGGCCGCGTCGGTGCCCAGCGGCTGCATGTCGGCCAACGACACGGTGGGCGTCATCAGCGGTTCCTGCGCAGCATGTTTGAGCTGGCTGATCAAGAGCACGCAGGCGCCCTCGAGCTTCACCACCTCGTCCCAATTGCCGGCACGGGCGGCGGCCAACATGTCGGCGCTGGCACGTTCTATGGCTTCGTAGTAGCTGAGCAATTGCGCGTCCATGGGTTTGACTTGGTATCGCAAAGGGGCCGATGGCATGGGGGCACGTCGGATTGAGTGGGTTCGGGCGGGCGGCTTCAGGTCTCGGCGCCGGCCTGCGCGCCAATGGCGCTCCAGGCCTCGCGCAGGGGCTGCACCAGGCGTTGACATTCGTCCAGCGCGTCTTCGTTGTTGTGCAAGTTGGCGATCGTCAGGCGCAAGGTGAGGTAGCCGTACAAGTCATGCAGGTCGCGTGCAAGCGAGCCGCCGGCTTGCAGGTCCAGCCCGGCACGAAGCCCTTCTTCAACGATGCGCACCGCACGTCCGATGGCCGCGCCCTTGGTGCCACTCTGGCCGGTGCGCATGGCGCCTCGCGCCTGGGCCACGGCTTCCATGTAGCCGTCAAACAGCATGGCCACCATCTGGTGCGGTGAGGCGCCGGCCAGGCGGGTTTCGACACCCACCTGGCGGTACAGGCCACCGCCGATCTGGCGGTGTGGGGTGCGGTTGGCAAAGGAGCTTGCGAACATCGGAGTGGCTGCGGTGCAGTGGCAAGGGATGCACTTGTTATCGGCCCACGGTGTGGCCACTTGAGTTGGCAAAACCGCTGTGTCTGCCGGTCAAAAGTGCGCTTTGTCAGCCCTGCGGGGGCCATGCAAAAACGCCACCGCCCCGGTGCGGGCCGGGGCGGTGGCGTGGGGGCAGACGCAGTGCGGTGCGGGGCCGCTCAGTTGGAATTGCTGCTGTTGCTGGTGAGCGATGCCAGTTGCTGCGTGAGGTAGTTCGACAGCGAATTCAGCTTGGAAAGGTTGGCGTCCATGGCTGTGTACTGCGCCACCAGGCGCTGCTGGTAGCGGTCCACACGGTCGGCCAGTTTTTCCTGGTCGGTGCCATTGCGCGTGATGCGCTGGCGCAGGCCTTCGGTGCGTGTGGTGATGCTGCCGTCCACACCCAGAACCTGCGTGGCCAGGTCCGCGTAACGGCGTGCAAAACCTTGGTTGCCGACGTTGCCGGTGTCGCTGTTGCCAAAGGCCTTTTTCAACTCGGTCAGGTTGTTGGCGGCCGTGTCCAGCCGCGTGGAGTCGACCTTGAGCGTGCCGTCGCGCTGCATCTGCAAGCCCACGTCTGACAAACGCGGGAAGGTGCTGGACGCGGTGGTCGCCGAATTGAGCACCGAGCGAAGCTGGCGCTGCAGGCTGCCCACGGCGCTGTCGCCCTGCAGCGGGCCGCCCACCTTGCTGGCGGGGTCGTACTTGGTCTGCTCGGTAATGGTCTTGGCGAGGTCGTTGTAGGCGGTGGCAAAGGCCTCGATGGCGCTCTTGATACCGGCCCGGTCGGTGGCCCCGGCCACGTCCACGTCGCTGGTGGTCAGCTTGCGCAGGCTCAGCGTCACGCCGCTGACCACCGTGGTGAGCTCGTTGCTGGCCGACTGGACGTTGATGCCGTTGACGGTGGCCAGCGCGTCTTGCGCCGGCTGCTTCAGCGCCATGGCGGTGGTGCCGGCTTCGGGGTCATAGGCAAAGCGCGACAGGCCCACGGCGTCAATCGGGTTGCCGTCCACGTCGGCCGTGGTGATGCGGAAGCCGTTTTCTGCACCCGTGGCGGTGGACCGCATGGCCAGGCGCACCCCGGCGCTGTCGGTGACCAACGAGGCCGTCACACCCGCGCCCGCTGCGTTGATCTTGTCGCGCAGTGTCTGCAGCGTGTCGATGGCGGTGATGTCGATGGTGGCCGAGCCGCCACCGAGCTTGGGCAAGAAGGTGATGGGCGGGGTGTCGGTCCAGGCGCCCAGTTGCAGCGTCATCTGGCCTTCGCCCACCAGGGCCGAAGCGTTGGGCGACGCGGTGCCAGAGGCCACGGTCTGGCTGCCGGCGAGCTGCTGCACGCTGACGGCGTAGTTGCCGGTGGTGGCGCCGCTGCCGCCCGTGACGCCCACTGCGGCCG
>CAZUKT010000297.1:0-6212 GCA_964620975.1 uncultured Rubrivivax sp.
AGACAGACACCCGACGAAGGTGTCGACTCTTCTCTTGCAAGTGGCGTGCCAGTTATGGCGTGTGCGGCACTTGCCATGCAGGCGTGGACGCGGCCACCCTGGGCGCCGCTAGACTCGACCGCATGAATGTTCTTGGCTTTGAGTCGTCGTGTGACGAAACCGGCGTGGCGCTGGTGCAGACACAAGCCCACGGCGTGCCACGCCTGCTGGCCGAAGCCTTGCACAGCCAGGTTGAAATGCACGCGGCCTATGGCGGTGTGGTGCCCGAACTGGCCTCGCGGGACCACATCCGGCGCGTGCTGCCGCTGGCCCGGCAAGTCATGCAAACGGCCGGATGCACGCTCCAAGAGGTGGATTTGGTGGCCTACACGCGGGGCCCCGGCCTGGCCGGCGCGCTGCTGGTGGGGGCGGGCGTGGCGGTGGCGCTGGCTGCCGCACTGGGCAAGCCCGCCTTGGGTGTGCACCACCTTGAAGGGCACCTGCTGTCACCATTTTTGGCCGACCCCGCACCCGAGTTCCCCTTCGTGGCCCTGCTCGTGTCCGGCGGCCACACGCAACTGATGCATGTGCAGGGCGTGGGCCACTACACCTTGCTGGGTGAAACCATAGACGACGCTGCCGGCGAGGCCTTTGACAAAAGCGCCAAGCTGCTGGGCCTGGGCTACCCGGGTGGCCCGGCATTGGCGCGACTGGCCGAGTTTGGGAACCCGCAGGCCTACACGCTGCCCCGTCCGCTGCTGCACAGCGGCGATCTGGATTTTTCATTTGCGGGCCTGAAGACTGCGGTGATGACGCAGCACCGCAAGCTGGGCAATGTGTGCGACCAAGCCCGCGCTGACCTGGCTGCCAGCACGCAGGCTGCCATCGTGGACGTGCTCGTGGCCAAGTCGCTCAAGGCGCTCAAGGCCAGCGGCTCACGCCGTCTGGTGGTGGCGGGTGGCGTGGGCGCAAACCTGCAGCTGCGCCAGCGTTTGGACGCCAGCGCAGCCAGGCTCGGTACGCATGTGCACTACCCGCCGCTGGCGCTGTGCACCGACAACGGCGCGATGATTGCCCTGGCCGCTGCGATGCGCTGGCAGCACGGGCTTGCCGTTTTTGACCACAGCGGCGCCTTTGATGTCAAGCCGCGCTGGCCCCTGCACCAAGTCGACGGCAGGTCCGCAGCCTGAGCGCTGCCGCCACCCATCGGCCTTGGTCAGGCGTGCTCAGTTGACCGTGATTTGCGCTGCGTTGCGAGCGCCGCGCTTGGGCAGCGTCAGCGTCAACACGCCGTGGTCAAGCTTGGCAAGGGCTGTCTGCTGATCCACCTCGACGGGCAAGCTGAAGCTGCGTGAATAGCGGGTCACGGCGCGTTCGCGGTAGACCACACGCTCGCCTTCCTTGCCTTCATCGTTTTGCTCGCTCTGGGCTTGCACCGTGATCTGACGGCCTTCAATGGAGACCTTCACATCGTCCTTGGCCACGCCCGGCACATCCAGCTTGACGGTGTAGGCCGCGGCGGACTCGGCCACGTCCAGCGCGGGGTTGCGTGCGGCGCCGGTGTCGGTGCTTGCGGCAGGGCTGAAGAAGCGCTCAAACGTGTCGTCAAACAGGCGTGAGAACTGGCGTGAATCGCGGGTGACGGGAACGAAGAACATGTTGCACTCCTACAATGAATGGCAGGTTGCTGCACCTTGCAGCGCCCATGCCGAACAGATGGTTTCGGCGCCGAATTTTTCAAGGCCAAGCCCACCGTGACCCCTTTCCGACGCGCGCTTCTGGCGCTGCCGCTGGCATTGGCTTTGCCGCTTGCAAGCGCGCAAGGCCAGCCCCGCGAGCCCATCCGCATTGCCCTCATCGAAGGCCTGTCAGGGCCATTTGCCAATGCCGGCGAGGCCGTGTTCCGCAACCTGCTGTGGGCCACTGAACGTGTCAACCAGCGCGGCGGCGTGCGCCTGCCGGGCGGTGCCCGGCCGCTCGCCCTGGTGCGCTACGACAGCAAGGGCAGCACTGAAGAATCGCTGGCGCTGCTGCGCGCTGCGCTCGACCAGCGCATTGCCTTCATTGCGCAAGGCAACAGCTCGGCGGCGGCTGGCGCGCTGATAGACGCGCTGGACAAGCACAACGTGCGCGACCCGCAACGCCGTGCGCTGCTGCTCAACTACTCGGCAGTGGACCCGACACTCACCAACGAGCGCTGCAGCCCCTGGCATTTTCGATTTGACGCCCATGCCGACATGCGGCTGACGGCATTGACCGAAGTGCTGCGTGACGACCGTGCCGTCAAGCGTGTGTACCTCATCGGCCAGGACTACAGCTTTGGTCAGCACGTGGTGAAAAAGGCGCGCGAGATGATCGCCGCCAAGCGGCCCGACATAGAGATCGTGGGCGACGAACTGCACCCCATGGGCCGCGTGAAGGACTTCGCGCCCTACGCCGCCAAGATCAAGGCCAGCGGTGCGCAGGCCGTGCTTACAGGCAACTGGGGCAACGACCTGACGCTGCTGGTGCGCGCGCTGCGCGAAGTGGGCTCCGAGGCCAAGCTCTACACCTTCTACGGCAATGCGCTGGGCGCGCCGGCGGCCATGGGCGACGCGGGCATTGGCCAGGTGCTGGCGGTGGCTGAGTGGCATCCCAACGTGGGTGGCGCAGCGTCAGACGCGTTCTACGCCGCCTTCCGCCAGCGTTTCGCCGACCCGCGCGACGACTACGTGCATGTGCGCATGCAGGTGCTGGTGGAAATGCTGGCGGCTGCCCTGGAACGTGCCGGCAGTACCGAAGCGCTGGCCGTGTCGCGCGCGCTGGAAGGTGCCAGCTTCGACGCCCGCACCCTGGGCGGCCTGCACAGCGCCACCATGCGCGCCGCTGATCATCAACTTCAGCAGACGCTGGTGGTGAGCGTGATGGCCCGAGCGGGTTCACCCGGTGCGCCGCACGAGGTAGAGGGCTCGGGCTTTGGCTTTCGCACGTTGCGCCGCTTTGAGGCCGCCGCTGTGGCCCAGCCCCACACCTGCCGCATGCCGCAGCCCGATTGACTGACCTGGAGACCCTGACACCATGCGCACCGCCATCCAGTCCCTGCCAGGCTCCAAGATCCGTGAAGTGGCCAACGCCGGCCTGGGCCGTGCGGACGTGCTGCCGTTCTGGTTTGGCGAAAGCGACGAGGTCACACCCGAGCCCATCCGCCAGGCGGCGGCCGACTCGTTGATGCGTGGCGAGACTTTCTATTCACACAACCTGGGCCTGCCCGAGTTGCGCGCCGGCATTGCCCAATACGCCAGTGCGCTGCACGGCACGGTGGACGTGGACCGCATCGCCGTGACGTCGTCGGGTGTCACCGCGTTGATGCTTGCGATGCAGATGCTGGCTGGCGCCGGCGACGAGGTGGTGGCCGTGGTGCCGGTGTGGCCCAACCTCACGGCCCAGCCGGTGATCCTGGGCGCGCAGGTGACACGTGTGCCGCTGCGCCCGCGCCAGGGGCTGTGGCAGCTGGACCTGGACGAATTGCTGGCGGCGGTCACCGAGCGCACCCGTGTGCTGCTGGTGAACGCACCCAACAACCCCACCGGCTGGACGCTCACTCGCGCGGCGCAAGAGGCCATGCTGGCGCACTGCCGCCGCACCGGCACCTGGATCGTGGCCGACGAGGTTTACGAACGTGTCTTCTTTGGTGGCACGCCCAGCGCACCTTCGTTCCTGGACGTGGCCGCGCCCGACGACCGGCTGGTGGTTGCGCAGAGCTTCAGCAAGAGTTTCTTGATGACGGGCTGGCGGCTGGGCTGGATGGTGATGCCTGCCGCCAGCATGGACGCGGCTGGCAAGCTGCTGGAATTCAACAGCTCTTGCGCCCCTGTGTTCGTGCAGCGTGGTGGCCTGGCCGCGCTGGCGTTGGCCGACACGCTGGTGCCGCACATCACTTCGCACCTTCAGGCCTGTCGCGACCGTCTGATTGCTGGCCTGCAGGCACTGCCTGGCGTGACGGTGGCGCTGCCGCCTGGTGGCATGTACGCCTTCTTTCGCATCGAAGGAGAGGACGACTCCCTGGCCCTGGCCAAGCGGCTGGTGGCCGAGCACGGCCTGGGCCTGGCGCCGGGTGCGGCATTTGGGCCGGAAGGTGAAGGGTGGCTGCGCTGGTGCTTTGCCTCGCACGACCTTGCCCGCCTTGACCTGGGCCTGCAGCGGCTGCGCGGCGCGATCCGGCTATAATCTGCGGTTCCGTCTGCGGGGCAACCCGCATGGAAACCCGGTTCGGCGACAGCCCTGCCGGGAGCAAAGCACGGCGCCGGTCGGTTTCACTGGTGTCCGCAAGTCAACCCGGAAACCCTCAGCCGCCGCGCCCACATGGGGCTTGCTGCGCAGGGAGGTTTCCAACAACAAGGAAATCCAATGCCCCTGGCCAAAGAAACCACCGCCGAAGTCGTCAAGACCCACGCCCGCGGCCCTGCCGATACCGGCAGCCCCGAAGTGCAGGTTGCGCTGCTCACCACGCGCATCAACGAACTCACCCCGCACTTCAAGACCCACGCCAAAGACCACCACGGCCGCCGTGGCCTGCTGAAGATGGTGAACGCGCGCAAGCGCTTGCTGTCCTACCTGAAGGACCGCGACGCAGACCGCTACACCGCGCTGATCGCCAAGCTCGGTCTGCGCAAGTAAGAACCAAGCGGGGCCGCTGTGCTGCAGCGGCCCCTTCTTGCAACCACCCACCCAACCAGGGCCGCAATTGCTGTGTCATTCCAACGACGCCGACCCAACTGGCATCACTGGAATGGCATAACGCTGCCCACCCACTGAGGAAGACAGTCGCATGAGCATGTTCAACAAGATCACCAAGACCTTCACCTGGGGTCAGCACACCGTCACCATGGAAACTGGCGAAATCGCTCGCCAGGCCACCGGTGCGGTGCTCGTCAACATCGATGACACCGTGGCGCTGGCCACCGTGGTGGCCAAGACCGACGCCAAGCCCGGGCAAGACTTTTTCCCGCTCACCGTGGACTACACGGAAAAGAGCTACGCCGCCGGCAAGATCCCCGGCAGCTTCTTCAAGCGCGAAGGCCGCCCCAGCGAGCTTGAAACGCTGACCTGCCGCCTGATTGACCGCCCCATCCGCCCGCTGTTTCCCGAAGGCTTCTTCAATGAAGTGCAGGTGATCGTGCACGTGGTGAGCCTGAACCCCGAAGTGCAGGCCGACATAGCCGCCATGATCGGCACCAGCGCAGCGCTGGCCATCAGTGGCATCCCGTTCGATGGCCCCATCGGTGCAGCGCGCGTGGGTTACGTCAACGGTGAATACGTGCTCAACCCGGGCAAGACACAGCTCATCGGCAGCCAGCTTGACCTGGTGGTGGCCGGCACCGAATCCGCCGTGCTGATGGTGGAATCCCAAGCCGACCAGTTGTCAGAAGAGGTCATGCTGGGCGCGGTGGTCTTTGGCCACGACCAGGGCAAGATCGCCATCAACGCCATCAACGAGTTGGTGCGCGAAGCCGGCAAGCCCGAATGGAACTGGCAAGCACCGGCCAAGAACGAGCCCTTCATCGCCAAGGTCAACGCGCTGGCTGAAGAGTCGCTGCGCGCCGCCTACCAGATCCGCAGCAAACAAGCCCGCACGCAAGCCTGCCGCGAAGTCACCGCCAAGGTGATGGCTGCGCTCAAGGCCGAAGGCGAGGCCTTTGACGGTGTCGAAGTCGAAGGCCTGCTGTTCGAGATCGAGGCCCGCATCGTGCGCGGCCAGATCCTGGCCGGTGAGCCCCGCATTGACGGCCGCGACACACGCACCGTGCGTGCCATCGAGATCCGTTCCGGCGTGCTGCCGCGCACCCACGGCTCGTCGCTGTTCACCCGTGGCGAAACGCAGGCATTGGTGGTGGCCACGCTGGGCACCGAACGCGACGCCCAACGCATCGACGCGCTGGCCGGTGAATTCACCGACAACTTCATGTTGCACTACAACATGCCCCCCTTCGCCACCGGCGAAGCGGGCCGCTTCGGCACGCCCAAGCGCCGCGAAATCGGCCACGGCCGCCTGACCAAGCGTTCGTTGATTGCCGTGTTGCCCAAAAAAGAGGACTTCCCCTACACGATGCGCATCGTGTCTGAAGTGACTGAGAGCAATGGCTCGTCGTCAATGGCCAGCGTGTGCGGCGGCTGCCTGAGCCTGCTGGACGCCGGCGTGCCGCTGAAGGCGCACGTGGCCGGCATTGCCATGGGCCTGATCAAGGACGGCAACC
>CAZUKT010000298.1:0-6168 GCA_964620975.1 uncultured Rubrivivax sp.
AGCGTGCCGGCGCGTTGTCAGCGCAGCCCGTCGCCCTGGCGCCGCAAGGCGGCCTGCCGGCGTTCTTCGGCCAGCGCGTTGTCGTCCATCGACACACGCACAAATTCAATGTGCTCACGCGCTGCATGCGCCGCTTCTTCGGGCCGATGGTTGCGTATGGCCTGCCAGATGGCGTGGTGCTGGGCCCGAAGCTGGTTCCAGCGCTGGGGCCTGGCGTGCAGGTATTCCAGATTGGTGGAGACATGGCCGTGGATCAGGCGCATGAGGCTCAAGGTCAGGTGCCCGATCATGGCGTTGTGTGAAGCCTCGGCAACGGACTGGTGGAAGGCCACGTCCGTCTCGATGGCCTGTGCCAGGTCGTCACGCTCATAGGCCTGCTCCAGCCTTGCGTGGGCGGCGTCCAGGGCGGCGATATCCACGTCAGTGGCACGGTCGGCGGCCATGGCAGCGGCCTGGCTTTCCAGCATCTGGCGGAACTCGAGCAGATCGCGGTGCAGCAGCGGGTTGCCGGCCAGCATCTGCTGCCACGGATCAAGAAACTGCGCCACCAGACGGTCGGTGACAAAGGTGCCGCCGCCGTGGCGCGTGGTGAGCAGGCCCTTCAGTGCCAATGTCTGGATGGCCTCGCGCAGCGACGGCCGCGACACCCCCAGCGTGAGCGCGAACTCGCGCTCTGAAGGCAGGCGGTCACCTGGCTTGAGCGACCCTTCAAGGATTCTTTGTTCTAGCTGCAGCGCGACAGAGTCGGCCAAACGCGCAGCGCCGGGACGTCGTGAAGTCATGAGGATTTAGCTGGTAAGACCACTACCCGCATTCTGTCGCGGTGATTCAGGCATCGTTTGGTATAGCAAAGCCGTCGGGAATTGGCTACTCTGTGCAATTTACCGCGTAAACTCGCGCCCGCCAGTGGTCTTACCACTTTACCACTACGCCGAACATACGGCGATGGAGACAATTCATGGGATCAGACAATCCTGCTGGATGGGCAAACCCGTCCAAGCCCCTGGGCGACGGCTCTGCGGCTGACCGCCACGCGCTGCGTCCATGCACGCACCGCGCGCTCAATTCGGCGTTCGCAGCGCAAAGGGCCACACCATGAGCCCGATCGTCAGCGCCCTGTCGCGCTTGCTGCCAGCCGGGCAAGTCGTCACCGACCCGCTGCGCCGCCTGGCCTACGGCACTGACGCCAGCTTCTACCGGCTCACACCCGAAGTGGTGGCGGTGGTGGAGTCTGAAGCCGAGGTGCAGGCACTGTTGCAGGCCTCGCGTGAACACGGGCGCCCGGTGACATTTCGCGCTGCGGGCACCAGCCTGTCGGGCCAGGCCGTGAGCGACAGCGTGCTGGCGCTCATTGGCGAAGGCCTGGCCGGCTGCGAGATCGAGCCCGGTGCTGCCGTGGTGCGCACCGGCCCCGGCATCATCGGCGGCGAGGTCAACTTCCGGCTGGCGCCGCACGGCCGCAAGATCGGCCCCGACCCGGCCTCCATCAACGCCGCCAAGATGGGTGGCATCGTGGCCAACAACGCGTCGGGCATGTGCTGTGGCACGGCGCAAAGCAGCTACCGCACACTGGCCGGCATGCGCGTGATCCTGGCCGATGGCGCGCTGCTGGACACCGAAGACCCGGCCAGCGTGGCGCAGTTTCGCCAGAGCCACCGGCCACTGGTGCAGGCGCTGCAAGAAATGGGTGTGCAGACCCGTGCCGACCCTGCGCTGGCCAACCGCATACGCCACAAGTACCAGATCAAGAACACCACCGGCTACAGCCTGAATGCGCTGATCGACTTCGAAGACCCGATCGACATCCTCAGCCACCTGATGATCGGCTCCGAAGGCACGCTGGGTTTCATCTCGCGTGTCAGCCTGCACACGGTGGACGAAGACCCGTTCAAGGCCAGTGCGCTGGTGTTCTTCCCCACCATAGCGACCGCCTGCCAGGCCGTGATCCGGCTGCGCAAGTCACCCGTCACGGCGGTGGAACTGCTGGACCGCGCGTCCATGCGGTCGGTGCAAGAAAAACCAGGCATGCCGCCGGCCATGCGTGCATTGAGCCCTGACGCCGCCGCACTGCTGATTGAAGTGCGCGCACAAACCGCCACGGCACTGCAGTTGCGCATAGACGCCGCGCTGGCGGCGCTGGACGGCGTGCCCACCGTCGCGCCGCCGGCCTTTTCAACCGACCCCGCCACCTGCGAAAGCTACTGGAAGGTGCGCAAGGGCACCTTCCCCTCGGTCGGCGCCATGCGCCGCGCGGGCACCACGGTGATCATTGAAGACGTGGCCTTCCCGGTGGAGTCGCTGGCCGATGCCACGCTGGACCTGCAGGCGCTGATGCTCAAACACGGCTACCACGAAGGCATCATCTTCGGCCATGCGCTCGAAGGCAACCTGCACTTTGTGTTCACGCAGGATTTCTCCGACGCCGCCGAGGTGCAGCGTTATGCCGGTTTCATGGACGAGGTCTGCAACCTCGTCGTGCACAAGTACGACGGCACGCTGAAGGCCGCACACGGCACCGGCCGCAACATGGCGCCCTTCATCGAGATGGAATGGGGCAAGCAGGCCACCGACCTGATGCGCCAGATCAAGCGCCTGTTTGACCCGCGCAACCTGCTCAACCCCGGCGTCATCATCAACGACGACCCCAAGGCGCACCTGCAAAACCTGAAGCCGATGCCGGCGGCCGAAGAGCTGGTGGACCGTTGCATTGAATGTGGTTTTTGTGAACCGCTGTGCCCTTCGCACCGGCTCACGCTGTCACCGCGCCAGCGCATCGTGAGCTGGCGTGAGCTGTCGCGCCGCAAGGCGGTGGGCGAGAGTGCCGCCGATGTGGAGGCCGACTTTGCCTACTTCGGGCTTGACACCTGCGCTGGCTGCGGGCTTTGCTCCACCGCCTGCCCGGTGGGCATCGACGTGGGCGCGCTCACACGTTTGCTGCGTGGCCGCAAGGCCGGCAGTGGCGCGCACAAGGTGGCGCAGTGGTCGGCCGACAACTTCGGCACCGTGGCCACCATGTCGCGTGCGGGCCTGGGCGTGGGCCATGTGGCGTCCAGCGTGCTGGGCGACGGCCTGGTGTCGCGCCTGTCGGGCGGCGCCTGGAAGCGCGGCATGCCCCATGCCGGCAAGCGGGTCAGTGCGCCCAGCGGCAACGGCGACCCGGTGGTGTACTTCCCGGCTTGCGGCGGCCGCATCTTTGGCGCCAACAGCGCCGACGAGGCGACGCTGCCCGAAGTGATCATCGAGCTGCTGGGCCGCGCGGGCTACGCCGTGCGCCTGCCCGAAGGCGTGGAGAAAATGTGCTGCGGCAAGATGATGGAAAGCAAGGGCATGGCCGAAGAGGCCGATGCCATGGCCGAAGTCGCCATCGCCGCGCTGCTGAAGGCGGCTGACGACGGCCAGGGCGGCCACTACCCGGTGGTGATGGACGCCAGCACCTGCAGCGTGCGCATGCAAAAGGTGCTTGCGGGCCGGCTGAAGCTGCTGGACTTTCACGAATTCGCCCACGACGCCTTGCTGCCGCGCCTGCAATTGCAGCGCAAGGCCGAACCCATTGCCCTGCACGTGAACTGCAGCGTGCGCCGCGTGGGCTCTGACGCCACACTGCGCAAGTTGATCAATGCCTGCGCCGAGAACGTGGTGGAGCCACCGGGCGTGACCTGCTGCGGCTTCGGTGGTGACCGCGGCTTTGTGGTGCCCGAGCTCAACGCACACGCGCTGCGCAAGGTGCACGCGGCGCTGCCGGCGAGTTGCTGTGAAGGTGTGTCCACCAACCGCACCTGCGAGATCGGGCTGACGGCTGAAACCGGCCGCCCGTACCGGTCCATCGCCTACCTGCTTGAAGAGTGCAGCAGGCCGGTGGCGGCCGACGCACCCTGACAAGTCGTTTCCCCCATTCCGCTGCCAATGCGTGCAGTGGCCCCTTTACTCCAAGGTGAAGGTGCATGCAAACCAGCTAGCAGATCTACGACCCCCTGGGCAACTCGCGGTTGTCGTCACCGGGCGCGGCGATACCCATCATCTTTTTCTTTCTTGCGCTGGCCGTCTGGCGCATAAAGGGTTACGCCGCGGGCACCATCACGGTGGCGCTGACCTTGCTGGTGGCGATTTTTTCTGACGGCATGCCGGTGCGCATGGCGCTGGCATCGGCCGTGTACGGCTTCTTCTACGGTCTCTTCCCCATCGCCCGGATCATCGTCTGCGCGGTCTTGCTCTACAAGGTGACGGTGACGGCCGGGCACTCTGGTGTGTGGCGTGTTGTTTGCCATCCTCACGGTGTTCGTCACCCTCTGGTCGCTCAAGTCCTTCAAGGCCCCGTTCGCCAAGGTTGCCATGCTTTGGTCGACAGGCATCAAAACCCCGGTACAGCCGCTGGACAGGGGGGGGTGAAGATGATTCCTATCGTGAAGGTGGCCACGCCCTACGGCGCCAACTACTCGGGGGCTGCCGTCCACCCTGGCGCTGCTGCTGGCCGGCACCGGCGTGGCGTTCACCTTCTTCTCGCCCTTCCTCGGCTGGCTGGGCGTGTTCCTGACGGGTTCGGACACCTCGTCCAACACGCTGTTCTGCAACCTGCAGGCCACCACGGCGCAGCAGATTGGTGTGACTGGCACGCTGCTGGTGGCAGCCAATACCACGGGTGGCGTCACGGGCAAGCTGATTTCGCCGCAGTCCATTGCCGTGGCAACGGCTGCGGTGGGGCTGGTAGGCAAGGAAGCCGATCTCTTCCGCTTTGCCGTCAAGCACAGCCTGCTGCTGGTGACGCTGGTGGGCACCATCACCACGATCCAGGCTGGTGTGCTGCCGTGGATGATCCCTTGACCTGAGACCCCGGCGCGGCGCTACCGCAAGCCCTGGCGCGCCGCTGCCAGCCAGCGCAGCACGGCACGTGCGCTGGCCAGGCGCTGGGTGTGGCCGCTGCGCAAGTCCACCAGTTCCAGCACAGGGCCACGCGGCCCCTGGCGCACACGCAAGATGTAGCTGGCAAGCAGGGGGTCGGCGGGGCGGGTCGGCGGGGCCATGCGGCAGCATGCGGTGGCGGCGTCTCTGCAGCGTCTCAGAGTGTGAGAGTAGATCCGGCGTGCCCGAGCGGGACGCCAGATTGCGCCCGCGCAAGACGCAAAGCACAGACGTAGCCGGGGCTACGGCGAGCATTTGCAACGCCGCGTGGGTGCGATATGGCGGCACGAGCGGGCATGTTGGATTTGCTCTCACACTCTCAGCCGCTTGGGGGCCGCCCGGCGTTGCGCCCGGCTACAGTGCCGCCCGTGACCGCCCCCGCGCCCACCCCAGCCCCACGCAGCGATGCCTGCGTGCGCCTGCTGGACACGCCGCATGTGCTGATGGGCGGCAAGCGACACAACCTGCCCCACAGCGCACCGGCCCTGCTGCTGGCCTGCCTGGCCATGCACGGCGACTGGCTGCCGCGCGAACGGTTGATGACACTCTTCTGGCCCGACGCGGCCGACACCGAGGCCCAGCACCACCTGCGCGTCACCCTGCACCGCAGCAAACTGTGGCTGCAGGGCGTGGGGCTGGCGGGGCAACTGCACACCGAACGCAGCCGGTTGCGCCTGCAATTGCCGTGTGACGTGCCACAGATGCGCGCCGCGCTGGGCCGCGCCGACTGGGCCGCTGCGGTGGCACTGCACCGCGCGCCACTGCTGGCCGGGGCCTCGCTCAAGGGTTTTGCGGCGGTGGACGAATGGTTGGCGCTGGAGCGTGATGCACTCGTCACCGCGTGGCGCAATGCCGCGCTGCGCCTGGCGCCCATGCTCGAGGCAGCGGGCGACGCCGTGGGCGCCGCCACGCTGCTGCAGCAGCAATTGGCCCATGACCTGCTGGCCGAAGACGTGGTGCAGGCCCTGCTGCGCGTGGCCGCTGCGGCCGGGCAGCGCAGCACCGCGCTCGACACCTACGAGAGTTTTGCCCAGCGGCTGCAAGACGAACTGGGCCTGCAGCCACTGGCCGGCACCGTGGCGCTGGCGGCCGCGTTGCGCCTGGCCAGCGGCACCGCAGCTTCCCTCGCGCCGGCCTTTGCCCCCGGTGGCTTGCCCACAGGCAGCGCGGCGGCGACCACCGCCGCTGCCGCCACCCGGCCGGCCCTGCCGCCCACGCTGCTGGCGCCTCCGCTCATCGGCCGGCAGGCCGAGCTGGCCGCCGTGCGGCAGG
>CAZUKT010000299.1:0-5652 GCA_964620975.1 uncultured Rubrivivax sp.
ACGGTGCGCGCGCTGCCGGGCGAAACCCTGGCCAAGCAACTGGCGCTTGTGATCGACCTGAATGTGTGCGTGGGTTGCCACGCCTGCGTCACGTCTTGCAAGCAGTGGAACACCTCGGGCAGTGCCGGCCCGCTGGCCGACCTGAACGCCTATGGCGCCAACCCCACTGGCACGTTTTTCAACCGGGTCCAGACCTACGAGGCCGGTACCTTCCCCGGCACCGACACCATCCACTTCCCCAAGAGCTGCCTGCACTGCGAAGACCCGCCCTGCGTGCCGGTGTGCCCCACGGGCGCGTCGTACAAGCGCAAGGAAGACGGCATCGTGCTGGTGGACTACGACAAGTGCATAGGCTGCAAGTACTGCAGCTGGGCCTGCCCGTATGGCGCGCGTGAATTCGACGAAGAGCGCAAGGTCATGAGCAAGTGCACGCTGTGTGTCGACCGCGTCACCAGCACCACGCTGCCGGTGGCCGAACGCAAGCCCGCCTGTGTGCTGGCCTGCCCGTCAAAAGCGCGGCTGTTTGGCGACGTGCACGACCCGGCGTCTGAAGTGTCGGCCGCCATCCGCGACCGCGGTGGCTACGCGCTGATGCCCGAATGGAACACGCGCCCGGCCAACCACTACCTGCCGCGCCGCCGCACCGACGGCACCGTGCACGCCGAAGACCTGGTGCGTGTGGACAACCCGCTCAAGATCGACGGCAAGCTGCCCGAATTGCCGCAACACGGCGCCGGCCGTGAGGACTACGCGACATGAACCCCGCTTACTCCGTCATCTTTCTCACCACGCTCATTGGTGCGGCGCAAGGCCTGTTCATTGCGCTGTGGGGCGCCGACCTGGCCGGCATCGCGCAGCAAGCGCATGGCCGCAGCTTCCTTGTCACCGGCGGGCTGGTGGCTTTGTTGCTCACGGGCGCGGGGCTGGTGTCGTCGTTTTTCCACCTCGGCCGACCTGAACGCGCCTGGCGCACGGCCACCATGTGGCGCACCTCTTGGCTGTCGCGTGAGGTGATCGCCTTGCCGCTGTTCATGGCCGGTGTTTTTGTATGGGTGCTGGCGCAGGCCATGGGGCACGGCGGCAGCGGGGCCACGGCCTTCATTGGCCTGCTCACGGTGCTGGCCTGCGTGGCGCTGTTTGTGTGCACGGCCATGGTCTATGCATCGGTGCGATTCCTGCAGGAATGGGCCAGTGCCTACACGCTGGTCAACTACACCTTGCTGGGTGCGGCTTCGGGCTTCACGCTGGCCACGGCACTGGCGGCCTTTGGCGCGCCTTTGCTGGTGCCCACTTACGGTGCGTTGGCCCTGCTCTTGACGGCGCTGGGCTGGCTCAGCCGGGGCCTGTCGCTGGCGCGCAATGCGCGGCTGAAACCAAAGTCCACGCTGCAATCGGCCATTGGCATACGCCACCCCAAGATCGCGCAGCGCGCCATGGGCTTCATGGGTGGGTCATTCAACACACGCGAGTTCTTCCACGGCAAGTCGGCCGGTGCCATGCGCAGCGTGAAGTGGGTGTTTCTGTTTGGCGCGTTTGCACTGCCGCTGCTGCTGCTGTCCAGCGGCCTGGCCGGTGGCGTGCCCGGCCTGCTGGTGCTGGCCTTTGTGGTGCAGTACCTGGGGCTGCTGGCCGAGCGCTGGTTCTTTTTTGCGCAGGCCAACCACCCGCAAAACCTGTACTACCAGGCGGTGTCTTGAGGCAGGGGCCACGCCGCTTGTTGCTGGGTGCCGGGCTGCTGCTGGCCGTGGCGGCAGCACACGCCGCAGCGCCAGCGGCTGTGGCCGCCACGGGCGACGCGGTGGCCTGGTGGGTGTGGCCGCTGGGGTTGTTTGTCACCTGTTTTTTGATGGGCATCGTGGCCGTGCCGGCGGGCATTGGCGGCGGCACGCTGTTTGTGCCCATCGTGGGCAGCTTCTTTCCGTTTCACCTTGACTTTGTGCGCGGCGCCGGGCTGCTGGTCGCGCTGGCCAGCGCCTTGTCGGCCGGGCCCACGCTCATGCGTGGCGGCCTGGGCAGCTTGCGGCTGGCGTTGCCGCTGGCGGTGCTGGCGTCGGCCAGTTCCATTGCCGGCGCCATGCTGGGCCTGGCCATGCCGGCCAACGTGGTGCAAACATTGCTGGGGGCGCTGGTGCTGGGCATCGTGGTGTTGATGTTTGTGTCCAAGAAGTCTGAATTCCCGCACGTGGCCGCACCCGACGCGCTGTCGCAGGCGCTGGCACTGCACGGTGTGTTTCTTGACCGCGCCAGCGGCCAGGCCGTGCACTGGCAGGTGCACCGCACGGTGCCGGGGCTGCTGACCTTTTTGTTCATTGGCGTGCTGGCCGGCATGTTTGGCATCGGCGCGGGCTGGGCCAATGTGCCGGCGCTGAACCTGCTGATGGGGGCACCGCTGAAAGTGGCCGCAGGCACGTCCAGCGTGGTGCTGTCACTGGTGGATTCATCGGCGGCGTGGGTCTACATCAACAAGGGTGCCGTGCTGCCCATGATTGCCGTGCCCTCGGTGGTGGGCATGATGCTGGGTGCGCGCATCGGGGCACGGCTGTTGCATGTGCTCAAAGGCTCGGTGATACGGCGCCTGGTGATCGGCATGCTGCTGTTTGCCGGCCTGCGTGCCTTGCTCAAAGGCACCGGCCTTTGGCCTTGAAGGCGCCAGCATGAACCCATCCACCCCCACTTCGTTACCCAACCACACCGCGCAACCCGTGGAGCAACTGCGTTATGCACGGCTGCTGGATTGGGGCACCCGCATCGGCCTGGTGGTGCTGATCCTGAGTTTTGCGGCCTACGTCACCGGCCTGTTGCCCGGCCATGTGCCGGTGGGCGAGTTGCCCGCCGTGTGGGGGTTGCCCGTGGCGCAATACCTGGCGCAAACCCACACGCCCACCGGCTGGGGCTGGCTTGGTTTGCTGGGGCATGGCGACGTGCTGGGCCTGGCCGGCATCGCGTGGCTGGCAGGCGTGTCGGTGGCCTGCCTGCTGGCCCTGGTGCCGGTGTACGCGCGGCGTGGTGACAAGGCCTTTGTGGCCATCTGCGTGGCCGAGGTGCTGGTGGTGGCGCTGGCCGCGTCGGGCGTTTTGACGGGCGGGCACTGAACATGTCTGACGTCTTCAACCGCCTGCTGCTGGCCACCGAACACAGTGAATTCGACACCGGCGCCGAAGCGCTGGCGCTGGCCCTGGCACAGCGTTGCAACTTGCCGCTGGTGGCGGTGATACCCGTGCTGAGCAATCCCGAGTACGAAATGGTGGCGCCGCAACTGGCCGAGCAGGCCGACAGCCGCGCCGCCCAGGGGCGTGAACTTCTGCAAGCCGCCGCCGCAGCGCAAGGTGTGGCCCTGCAGGTGCACATGCGGCGTGGCGCCGAGCCCTTTGCCGAGATCGTGGCTGAAGCGCGCGCCATGGCGGCTGACCTGCTCATCATCCGCCGCCGGGGCCGGCGCGGGCTGCTGGCCAACCTGTTGGTGGGCGAGATGGTGAGCAAGGTGGTGGCGCATGCGCCTTGCTGTGTGCTGGTGTCACCCCGCGGCGCGCGCATGTGGCGCCAGCGTGTGCTGGTGGCGCTGGACCCGGCCCTGCCCGATGCGGCCACGCTGGCGCAAGCCACCGCCCTGGCCGCCGAATGCGGCCTGCCCCTGACAGTGTTGTGCGTGGCCACGGCTGAAAGCGGCCGCAGCGCCGCGCAGCAGGCCGTGGACGCGGCCTTGCTTCAAGTGCGCCACCAACTGGCGCGCACAGCCAGTGGCGCCGGCCTGGTGGCGCTGGGAGAAGTGCGCATTGGCCGCGTGTTCCAGGAACTGCTGGCCGGCGCCGTGGCCTGTGGCGCCGATCTCATCGTGCTGGGCCGCCACGGCCGCGATTCATTGGGCCGCGCCTGGATAGGCGGCGTGGCGCAAAAGGTCATCGGGCTGGCCGAATGCCCGGTGCTGGTGCAAGTCAACCCAACTGCTTCAACCACCCCATGAGCGACGCACTCAACTACCTCATCAAGACCCGCGGCGACGCGCTGGGCCACTACTTTGCCTTCCTCAAGGAATGTGGCAAACACCTGGACCCCAAGACACGCAATCTCATCAGCGTGATCACCAAGGTGGACGCACAAACCGAGCGTGGCTTCAAGCAGTACCTGGGCCGTGCGCTGCGTGAAGGCTGCAGCCCCATGGAAGTGCTGGACGCGCTCTTGATGGCCTTCCCCACGCTGGGCCTGGCCAAGATCGTGTGGGCCACCGACATCATCCTGGCCATGGACCTGCCCGAGTTCCAGCCCGGTGCCATGGGCGCGGCCGGTGAGTGGCACGACGTGTGTGCCACCAAGGGCTTCAAGGTGGGCGCTACGCAGCGGCTGGACTGCAGCGGCCGCGGCCTCTTTGTGCACCGCGCCAGCACCAAGGAATGGCGCGTGTTTGACAGCCGCTGCCCGCACCAGACCACCAACATCCCGCACCTGGCGCTGAAGGACTGCACGCTCACCTGCCCCAAGCACGAATGGCAGTTTGACGTGCGCAGTGGTGCCTGCACCGCCAAGGGCAACAGCCCACTCAAACAGTGGCCCAGCAAGGTGGCCAAGGGCCGCTTGCTGGCCTTGTGGTGACTTGGCGAGCCGCACACAGACCGGCCCAGCGACGACAACCCGTTTTCCCATCGACACCAAGGAGACAAGACATGCGAACCCTGAACAAACTGCTCCGCCTGACGCCCCTGGCTGCGTTGTGCGCGGCCCTGCCCGCCATGGCCACCAACGGCATGAACATGGAAGGCTACGGCCCCGTGTCGGCTGGCATGGGCGGCGCGTCGCAGGCCATGGACCACGGCACTGCCGCCATGGCGCAGAACCCGGCCACGCTGGGTTTGATGGGACAAGGCGCACGCCTTGACGCCGCGCTGGGCGTGCTGGGCCCCAAGGTGGCCAGCAGCATGGCGGGCATGCCCACCGCCGAATCGGGTGGCACGTCCTACGTCATGCCGGCCATTGGCTACGCACGGCGCAGCGGCGCTTGGGTGTATGGCATTGGCCTGTTTGCGCAGGGCGGCATGGGCACCGAATACAGCGCCAACACGTTCTTGGCAGCGGGCTCGGGTTCGCCTGTGCGGTCTGAGCTGGGCGTGGGCCGCGTGCTGCTGCCGGTGGCCTGGCAGGTGACACCCAACCTGGCCATTGGCGCCACGCTGGACTACATGTGGGCGGGGCTGGACATGCGCATGGCCGCCAGCGGCGCGCAGCTGGGTGGCCTCGTCACGGCCGCATCGGGCAACCTGGGTGCAGCGCTGCCGGCGCTGGGCGGTGCGCCTTGGGCACGCATTGATTTTTCAGACAACAACGACTTCACCGGCGCGGCAAAGTCCACCGGCTTTGCAGCCAAGATCGGCGCCGTCTTCAAGGCCACCGACGCCGTGACGTTGGGCCTGTCGTACCAGGGCAAGTCGTCGCTCAAGGACATGAAGACCGGCACCACCAGCGCGTCGCTCAGCGCCACGGGCGGCTTTTTGGACAACGGCCGCATCACGGTGGTCGGGATCCAGATCGCCGGCAAGCCTTTGGCTGAGTTTAGTCGCCCTGCCGAGGACGATGACGCGCCGGCCGGTGGCGTTCGGGTCGAGAGTCCCGCAATGTCCCACCTTCTCGACGTTGAATTTCGAGCGGATGAATCCCCCCACG
>CAZUKT010000299.1:5662-6140 GCA_964620975.1 uncultured Rubrivivax sp.
CCGGTGCTGCTGTACCTGGGCAGCGCCGGCGTCGGCCGCATCACGGTGGTCGACTTCCAGTGGCCGGCCATGACGTCGCTGGGTGCCAGCTGGCAGGCCACGCCCAGCCTGCTGCTGGCGGCCGACGTCAAACGCATCGGCTGGGCCGACGTGATGAAGGACTTCAAGCTGCGTTATGACAGCGCCGGCATGGGCGGCTCGGTGAGCTTTGCGCTGCCGCAGAACTGGAAGGACCAGACCATGACGAGCCTGGGCGTGGCCTATGGCGTGACGGCCGACATGACGCTGCGTGCGGGCATCAACCTGGCCGACAACCCGATTCCCGATGCCTACGTGAACCCGCTCTTCCCGGCCACCGTGGAAAAGCACTACACGCTGGGCCTGGGCTACCGCTTCACCGCCAGCAGCGAGCTGAACCTGGCGCTGACGCTGGCACCCGAATCCAAGGTGACCAATGGACAGGGCGTGACGGTGACCC
>CAZUKT010000300.1:0-6116 GCA_964620975.1 uncultured Rubrivivax sp.
CAAAGGTGAACTTGCCCAGGTTGCGCAGGCGCTCGGCCATCAGGAAGGTGATGACGGGCCAGCCCACGAGCCAGCCGATCGAGAAGATCAGGCCGTCAAAACCGTTGGCAAACACCAGGCCAGAAATGCCCAGGAACGATGCCGCCGACATGTAGTCGCCGGCAATCGCCAGGCCGTTCTGGAAGCCGGTGATGCCACCGCCGGCGGTGTAGAAGTCAGCCGCGGTCTTGGTCTTGGCGGCGGCCCACTTGGTGATGAACAGCGTGAACAGCACAAACGTGCCAAACATGCCGATGGCCACCCAGTTGGTGGCCTGCTTGGTGGCCTGCCCCAGGTCAGCGCCGGCCGCGTAAGCGCCCACGCCGGCTGCGGTAACCACCGAAACCGCCAGCACCTTGGCCAGCACGTTGAAGGTCTGCTTGTCGAAGCT
The DNA here is from genome assembly GCA_964620975.1 of uncultured Rubrivivax sp. Lineage (GTDB taxonomy): Bacteria > Pseudomonadota > Gammaproteobacteria > Burkholderiales > Burkholderiaceae_C > Rubrivivax. Next base: position 431 of record CAZUKT010000300.1, read on the forward strand.
CATTTCATGACTCCCTTGACGACTTGTTCGGTCAGTGAGTCGAATTCGGTGTTGGCACGCCGCACATACACCCAGGTGATGATGATGGTGAACACGATGACGGCCACGCCGATGGGCATGCCCAGGGTGGTGACGCCGGTCCCGAGCTTCTGCGCCAGCAAGGGCTTGTTGAAAGCCACCAGCAGGATGAAGCCGTAGTAAGCCAGCATCCCGGCAAGGGTGAGCCACCAGCCGAAGCTGGTGCGCTTGGCTTTGAGCTCCTGGTATTGGGGATGCGCCGCTATACGCTGCGCAAGGTCAGATTGCATGTGTGTCTCCGAGAGTGTGGGAATGCCGCGCCTGTACCGAGCCTGGCGCTTGGGGCGGACTATCGTGACGGGCACTGACCCAGCTCTGACGCGTAACCAACGTGGGCTGACACCGAACTGATCGGCGGCTTACGGCACCGGGCACCAGGTGATGCACTTGTGCACGGCTATTGGGGTTTTCTCGGGGGCAAAGACACAACGCCAGAGCGGGCGCTGGCATGGGTGCGGCCGGCGCAAGGGCCGGTCTGCGGACTTCGCGCCCCTGGGCGGGGGCCCGGGGGCGCCGCAAGACGTGCTCAGTTCTGGGCGACCTTGCTGCCCTTGATGGTGACGTCGCCCGCAGCCTTGACGTTGATCTTGCCCGAGCCTTCGAGCGTGATGTCCTTGCCCTTGAGCACGATGGTGCCGTCTTTCTTCATGATCAAGCTGGCGTCGCCCACCTTGATCTCGAGCACGTCGCCAGCTTGGATGACCACACGCTTGCGGCCACGCACAAGAAGGTCGCCGCCGACGTCGATGGACATGATCTTGGCCACGGCGACGGTCTGGTTCGCAGCCACGTTGCTTTGCTGATTGCGGCCGACAGTGATCGAGCGCTCACCGCCTACCGTGAGATCGTCATTGATGGCCACGGTGGCAGCCCGGCCGCCACTGATGCTCGCCGTCTGCGCCCCGCCCACGTGGGCGCTGCTGCGCCCACCCACGGACACCGCTGAATTGGCGCCCACCGTGACACTCTGGCTGGCGCCCACGCTGAGCGTGTCGCTGGCGTTGACGGTGACGGTGCGGTTGCCGGGGAAGTTGTTGGGGTCGCTGGCCATGGGAGTTTCCTGCAGTTGCCGGGTGGGGCTCAACCCGACGGGCTGGCCCGCCATGCTAGGGCGCGCCCGCGTGGCCGGCTATCACCGGCCCGGGGGAGACAGCGCCCCGGAGGGCGTCTCGGGCGCGGCAGGCTCGGGCGCGGCGGCACGCCGCTGCACACCGGTGCGCGGCGCGCCTTCAAGGGCCCAGGCCGGGCCGTCAAACCAGGCTCCCCCTTGCAGGGCGTCGCGCAGCATGGGCAGCGCGTCCAGGCCCCAGAAATGGCGGCCCTGCAGGGTGATCGTGGGCACGCCAAAAACGCCTTCGGCCATGGCCGCGTCGGTGCGCTCGCGCAAGGCCTGCTTCACGGCAGGGCCTGCGGGGTCGTGCACGGGTGCCAGTTGTGCGGCCAGTGCCGCCACTCGCTCTGGCGCCACCGCGTTGCCCCCCCCCGCCCAGACATGGCGAAAGATGGTTTCCACCACGCGGCGGTTGGGCCGGTGGTCGGCGCTGCAGGCCAACGCCAGGCGCAGCAGCGGCAAGGGGTTGAAGGGATGCTCGGTGGGTGTCTGCAGCGCCACACCGTGGTGCTGCGCCAGCCAGTGCACATGGCGGAAGGTCCACGCGCGTTTGGGCTCCACCTCGGCCGGCCCCTTTTGCCCCCAGTGCTGCAGCAAGCCGGCAAACAGCACAGGGCGGTATTGCACCTCGTAGCTGCAGCCTTGCAGCACCTGCGGCAAGCGCTCAAAGGCCAGGTAGGCAAAGGGTGAGATGAAATCGAAGCTGAAGACCAGGCGCTGCATGCTTCAGGCCCCGGCACTGGCAGCGCTGCCGCCCGTGCCGGGCTCGGCCTGCGGCGTGGGCATCTGCTCGCGGCGTGCAGGCAGCAAGGCCCAAACCGCTTGTTTGTCGGCTTCGTCCAGCACCGACCAGAACGCGATCTCGTCCAGCGTGCGGTGGCAGCCTTCGCACCATCCGGTGGCGTCGTTCATGCGGCACACGTTGATGCAGGGCGACTGCACGCCGGCATCTGCACCACCACGGGCAGCCCCGGCCATCGCCGTCATGCCACCACCACGTCGGCCACGGGCGCGCCGGTCAAGCGCACCAGGTCTTCGGGGCTGAGCCGGAACACACCATTGGGGTGGCCGGCGGCCGCCCAGATTTCACCAAAACGGAACAGGTCGCGATCGATCAGCGTCAGCACCGGCGTGCTGTGGGCCAGCGGCGCCACGCCGCCGATGGAAAACCCGGTGCAAGCCTTGACGAAGTCGGCGTCGGCCCGGCCCAGCGGCCCGGTGTGGGCGGCCACGCGCTTTTCATCGACACGGCGGTCACCCGACGTGACCACCAGCACTGCGGCACCGTCGGCACGGCGGCGGAAGACAACGCTCTTGGCGATTTGCCCTACCACCACGCCCAACGCGTCGGCCGCCTCTTGTGAGGTGCGGGCGGCCACGTCCAGCCATACGGGTGCGTGTGGGTGCCGCTGCTGCGCCAGCGCAACGCTGACGCGCACAAAACCTTCTGGGCGGCCGGGCGCGGCTTCGGCGTGGGGGCTGCTCATGGGGCGTTCACCGCCACGCCGCGCTTGGCCAGCAGCGCACGCGCCACGCGCGACACCGGCGCCCTGCCCAGCACGCTGCTGATGGCGGCCCCGGCGTCCACCAATGCGTCAAGGTCCAGCCCGGTGGTGATGCCCATGCCGTGCAGCATGAAGACCACGTCTTCGGTGGCCACGTTGCCCGTGGCGCCCTTGGCATAGGGGCAGCCCCCCAGGCCGGCGATGCTGGTGTCGAAGATGTGCACACCCATTTGCAGGCAGACCAGGATGTTGGCCAGCGCCTGGCCATAGGTGTCATGAAAATGCCCGCTGATCTGGGCCAGCGGATAGTGCTTCAGCGCCCGCGCCATGGCCGCCTGCGCGCGCCGCGGCGTGCCCACGCCAATGGTGTCGGCAATGCCGCAGTGATCAACGCCGATGCCCTTCATCAGCAGCACCACCCGTTCCACCTCGTCGGCGCTGACTTCGCCCTGGTAGGGGCAGCCCAGCGCACACGACACCGCAGCGCGCACCTTCAGGCCGGCGTCATGCGCAGCGGCCACCACGGGGCGAAAGCGCTCGATGCTGTCGGCAATGGAGCAGTTGATGTTGCGTTGGCTGAAGGCTTCAGTGGCGGCGCCGAACACCACCACCTCGTGCGGCCAGTGTTCACGCGGCCCGGCCAGCGCCGCCTGCAGCCCTTGCATGTTGGGTGTCAACACCGAGTAGCGCACGCCAGGGTGGCGGTGGATACTTGACATAACTTCAGAGTTGTCCGCCATCTGGGGCACCCACTTGGGGCTGACAAAACTGGTGGCCTCGATCTCGGTGCTGCCAGCGGCCTGCAGGCGGTGGATCAGATCGACCTTGTGCTGTGCGGCAACCGGCTGGGCTTCGTTTTGCAGGCCGTCGCGCGGGCCGACTTCAACCAGTGTGACCTGCGTCAGGGTGGTCAACGGGTGGGGGATGGTGGGCATCATGATCTTTTTGCCGCACCGTTGCGGCGTAAGCAGCTTACAGGGCTGTTTTCGGAGTCTGTCGGTCTTTCGGCTTTGGCGCCACCTATCAACCGTATTGGGGATGGTGGGCCACCTCTCAGGCACCCACACTGCAACGCCCGCCCACCCGCCATGAACACCCGCCGCTGCCTCAAGATTGCCGACCGCATCAACGCGCTGCTGCTGCGTGAATTGCGCCAAGGCATAGACCGCCAACGCATGGTGGACGAGCCCCTGTATGCCCGCGACGTGCTGCTGGTGTGCGAAGCCTTCCCGGGCGGTGACCTGTCGTCGCTGGCCAAGCACTTCCGTGCGGCAGCGGCCGAAGTTGCTGAGTCGCCAGCCCAGGGCAACGGGCCCATTTCCGGGTTTAGCGCGTCGCGGTTCCTGAGCTCCATCTTCGGGCCCATCTCCACGCTGGAGCCGCCGCCCAACAAGCCCGCCGGCGACAAAGCGCGCAGATGGTTTGGCGGCAAATAGGGCGCAGACACCGCCACGGCTTCAAGCCTTGGCCAGGCGCAGCAATTCGCCGCCTTCGGCCACCTGGTCGCCCACCGCATAAAGCAGCTCTTGCACCACGCCTTCGTGCGGTGCGCTGATGGTGTGCTCCATCTTCATGGCCTCCATCACCGCCAGCGCCTGGCCGCGCTGCACACGGTCACCGGGCTGGGCCAGGAAGGAGATGACCTTGCCCGGCATCGGTGCCGTCAAGCGCCCACCTTCGGCCGCGCCTTCGCCAGCGTGCGCGATAGGGTCGTATTCCTGCACCAATGCACTGCCCTGCCCTGTGAAAACGGCAAAGCGCTCACCGTGCCGGTACACGGTGGCCGTGAGACGGCGCCCGCCCAGGCGAAGGTCATGCTGGTTGGCGCCCAGCGGCGTGGTGCTGAAGGGCCAGCGCTGCTCGCCAATCTGCAGCACGGTGGCGCCATCGTGCAGGCGGTCCACCGCCAGGGTCATGGGCTGGCCATGCACCTGCAGGCTCAGCTGGCGTTGCGCACCACCGTACAGGCGCCAGCCGTCACGGCGCGACCAAGGGTCGGCGCCTTCTTGTGCGAGTTCGTGCGCCAACCGGTGCGCGGCCACGGCGGCGGCGGCCACCTCCACGGGCAGCGGCGGCGCTTCAAACAGGGCCACGCGCTCGCGTTCGATCAGCGCCGTGTCCAGGTCGGCCGTGGCAAAGGCCGTGCTGCCCACCACGCGGCGCAAGAAGGCCACGTTGGTGTTGAGACCCATGATGTGCGTGTGCTGCAGCGCCACGTCCAGCCGCGCCAGCGCCTGGGCACGGTCTTCGCCCCAGACGATGAGCTTGGCGATCATGGAGTCGTAGTGCGGGCTGATGGTCTCGCCTTCGCCCACGCCGCTGTCCACACGCGGCAAGACATCGCTGCGCTCGAAGGCCACGTGCATCGGCCAGCGCGCCACCTGCAGCGTGCCGGTGGCAGGCAGAAAGTTGGCGTCGGGGTTTTCGGCGCAGATGCGGGCTTCAATGGCGTGGCCGCGCATGCTGAGTTGGTCCTGGCGCAGCGGCAACGGCTGGCCGCTGGCCACGCGCAGTTGCCATTCCACCAGGTCGAGCCCGGTGATGGCCTCGGTAACGGGGTGTTCTACCTGCAGCCGCGTGTTCATTTCCATGAAGTAGAAACTTCCGACCCCCAGGCTTGCCGCTGCGCGGACTTCGCCACCCCCCAAGGGGGCTGCCGCGCCTTGGGACGGCCCGGCGTCGCGGCGCAGCTCACCGTCATCCGCTTCGACGATGAACTCCACCGTCCCCGCGCCCACATAGCCCACGGCCTTGGCGGCGGCCACGGCCGCAGCACCCATTTCGGCGCGGCGCGCGGCGCTCATGCCGGGTGCAGGGGCTTCTTCCAGCACCTTTTGGTGGCGGCGCTGCACCGAACACTCACGCTCAAAGAGGTAGACGCACTGGCCTTGGGTGTCGCCAAAGACCTGGATTTCGATGTGGCGTGGTCGTGTGACATAACGCTCCACCAGCACGTGGTCGTTGCCGAAGCTGGCCTTGGCCTCACGCTGGC
>CAZUKT010000301.1:0-4349 GCA_964620975.1 uncultured Rubrivivax sp.
CTCCTGCAACCAAGCCTGCGTTCTTCAGGGTCACGCTGAACAGTTTCGTGCCATTGGTTGCGCTCACAACAGTTGAAGGCGCTGCATTGCCAGACCAGAACTGTCCGTACGGATACGGAGTGGTTCCTTTAGAGCTCATCTTCTGTACGAGAGGAAGGGTGCTCCAGAAAGCGGAGATAGGGTCACTTGCGCCAGTAAGTTTGCCCTGTGTCGGAACTGCAGCCGCAGAACCAGAGGTGGTGGCACTGTCCCACGCATAGAACACACCAACGCCAGTGTGGTCGCCATTAGTCGAATACCACACATCCAGGGTAACCGAAGAGCCAATTCCACCTATCGCTACAGGCGCGGTAATCTTGGCAGTACTACCACTCTTGGTCATCCAGAAGTCGGCAGTCGTTGCGGCTGCCGTTCTTGCCGCCGACCTGGCCGTTGCCGCTTTGCCCTTCGCTGAGCAGTGAATCAAATTCAGCCGCCACCAGCTCACGCACTTCAAGCAAACGGTCCAGCAGTTCGCAGGCCTCGGGCTTGCACACCAGGCCCAGGCTCAGTGCGATCCAGCGCAGGTCTTCGTCGTTGCTGGGCAGCAGGTGGGTCTGCTGGTCGTCCAGGTACTGGATGCGGTGTTCCACCTGGCGCAAAAACACATAACCGGCGGCCAGCTTTTGCGCCGTCTCGGCGCTCATCAGGCCTCGTTTGACCAGGCGTTCCAGCCCGCGCAAGGTGCTGCGCGTGCGGATCTCTGGCGTCTGCCCGCCGCGCACCACCAGCATCAGCTGCACGATGAACTCGATCTCGCGTATGCCACCGCGCGACAGCTTCACGTCGTTGGCGCGCTCGGGCCGGCCGGCGGCGCGGCGTTGTGCTTCTTCGCGGATCTTGCGGTGCAACTGGCGCAGGCCCTCAAACACGCCGTAGTCCAGGTAGCGGCGGTACACAAAGGCCGTCACCAGCGAGCGCAGCACCGGCAGCGTGCCACGGGTCAGTGCCGCACTCGGCGCCACCACGCGGCTCTTGAGCCAGGCAAAACGCTCCCATTCGCGGCCCTGCACCTGCAGGTATTCCTCCAGCATGGGCAGGCTCACCACCGGCGGGCCCGAGTTGCCATTGGGCCGCAGCGCCAGGTCCATGCGAAAGACAAAACCGTCGTCGGTGGTGTCGCCGATCAACGCGTACAGCCGCTTGGCCACCCAGGCAAAGTATTCGTGGAAGGACACCGAACGTGTGCCGTCGGCCGCGCCAGGCGTCTGCCCTTCGTCGTCATAGACGTAGATGAGGTCGATGTCGGACGACACGTTCAGCTCACGCGCGCCCAGCTTGCCCATGCCCACGATCCACAGGTCCATGCGCTGGCCGTCGGCGGCAATGGGCACACCAAAACGCCCATCGGCCTCGGCCTGTGCCTGCGCCAGTGCCAGCTCCAGCGTGGCCTCGGCCAGGAAGGTCATGGTGAAGGTGATGGTGTCCAGCGGCGCGGCCTGCTCAACGTCGAGCACGGCCAGGCGTTCCAGCACCAACTGGCGCGCCACACGCAGCGCGCTGGCCAGTTCGCGGCCACCCTGCTGCAGGCAGCGCACGAGCGCGGTGATGCCTTCGGCGTCGGGCGCACCCGGTGGCAGCAAGGGCAGTTCAGCGGCGTAGCGGCGGCGCACGCGCTGCACAAAGCGGCTGTGCTCGGCCAGGGCCTGCGGGGTGGTGGTGGGTGGAATGATCGGGTCGGCCATGACAGATCTGGCAACGGTGCGGCGACGGGATTGTGGCGCTGCCTGCGCGCGGGTGCGGCCAGGGGCGCCGGATGGGCCTGCCAAGCGTAGTCGGCTTCGCATCGCCCGGGGGTGCAAGGGGCGAAAGCCTGGCTACGATGCGGGCCATGAAGATCGCCGCCGTGCAGATGGTTTCCACCCCCGACTGGCCCAGCAACCGCCGCAGCGCCGAGCGCCTGATCGCGCAGGCCGCGCAGAGTGGGGCCACGCTGGTGGCATTGCCCGAATACTTTTGCATCATGGGCCAGCGCGATACCGACAAGCTCGCACTGGCCGAAGCGCCTTGGGGCGGTGGCGGCGGTCCCATCCAGCAGTTTCTGTCTGACGCGGCGCGCCAGCACGGCATCTGGCTGGTGGGCGGCACGCTGCCGGTGCGCACAGGTGTGGCGGGGCAGGTGCTCAACCGCTGCTGCGTCTTCGGGCCCAGCGGCGACCTGGCCGCGCACTACGACAAGATCCACCTCTTTGCCTACGACAACGGCCGCGAAGCCTATGACGAAGGCCGCACGCTGCAGGCCGGCAGCACGCCGGTGGCGGTGGACATGCCCATGGCCGGCGGCACGCTGCGCACGGGTTTGTCCATCTGCTATGACCTGCGCTTCCCCGAGCTCTACCGTGCGCTGATGGGCCAACTCGGCCAACCCGGCCAAGCGCCGTGTGACGTCTTGTGTGTGCCCGCCGCCTTTACCCATACCACGGGCCAGGCGCACTGGGAACTGCTGCTGCGCGCCCGTGCGGTGGAAAACCAGTGTGTGGTGCTGGCGGCGGCGCAAGGTGGCCTGCACCCCAACGGCCGCCGCACCTGGGGCCACAGCATGGTGGTCGGGCCCTGGGGCGAGGTGCTGGCCGTGTGCGAACAAGGCGAAGGCATTGCCGTGGCCGAACTGGACCCGGCGCACATCGCGCAGGTGCGGCTGCAACTGCCGGCACTGGCGCACCGGCGGCTGTAGGCCCTGGGCGTCGCATTCGGGGCCGGCCCGCATGACTGCACATCAGGCCTTGATCGACGCATTGCGCCACACGCTGGCGGCACACGCCAACCCGGCCCAGGCGCTGCCGATGCAGGCCTACATGAAGTCGGCGCTGCCGTTTTACGGCGTCGCCGCGCCACTGCGCCGGCAGTTGGTGGCCGCTGCGGTGGCGGCTGCAGCGGCGCCTGCGGTACCCGCTGCTGTGGCCCACCCAGCCGCGCAAGCGGCCACGCCGTCCCCGCTGCCCGACACCACCACGCTGGCCGCCACCGTGCTGGCCCTGTGGCGCGGCGCCACGCACCGCGAAGAACGCTACGCCGCGCTGGACTTGCTGCGCCTGCCGCGCCACGGCAAGCTGCTCACCACCGCGCTGCTGCCGGCGCTGCAGGAAATGCTGGTCAGCGGCGCTTGGTGGGACCACTGCGACGAGATCTCGGGCGTGGCCCTGGGCCGGTTGTTGCAGGCCGAGCCGGCGCTGATGAAGCCGGTGCTGCGCCAGTGGGCGCGCGGCGGCAACCTGTGGCTGCGCCGCGCGGCCATGCTGTCGCAGCGCGCATTGAAGACAGGTTTTGACGCCGTGCTGTTTTACGAGACGCTGCTGCCATCCCTTGGCGACAACACCTTCGCCAAAGAGTTTTTCATCCGCAAAGGCATGGGCTGGGCCCTGCGTGAACGCGCCTACCGTGCGCCCGAAGAAGTGCAGGCGTTTTGCGACGAATACGCAAACCAGATGTCGCCGTTGACGCGGCGCGAGGCGCTCAAAGCCATCAGCCGCCGCAGCAACTAAAGCGCCGGGCCGCAGGCGGGCCCAGCCAAGTCTGGGGCGGCGGGGGTGGGGTGCCCGCTGGGGTGCCTGCTGCAGTGCCCGCAGCCAGGCACCGACTTCAGCGCTGCGGGGCCTGCTTGCGGCGCCGCGCCAGGCCCAGGCCCACCAGGCCACTGGCCATCAACAGCCAGGCCGACGGCTCGGGCACGGCGGCCAGCGCCAGTTCGCCCACCGAATTCAGCGCGTCACCGTCCACCGACGTGATGCGCACCATGCTGGCCGTCATGGGGTTGAAGATGCTGGCCAGAAACGCGTCGTACTGGGGGTGGCTGGTGAGCGTGGAAAAGGTGTCCATGCCGCCGCCTACGCTGCCGATCGAGGCGCCCACAAACAGCATCGTGGACCAGGTATCGCCGTCGGTGGAACCTTCAATCACGTAGCTGTCGTTGTTGTCCAGGCTCACGGTCAGGCCGCTGATCAGGCTGGGTGCCGACAGGGTGTAGGTGACGCTGTCAGAAAAGCCTGTCCACCAGGCGGTATCGGTTTGCCAATACTGCCATTCGTCGGGGAAGGCATCGTCGCCCGCAAATGCACAGCCGGTGATGCCGGCTGTGCACGACCAACTGGCGATGGGCGGTGCCGCCGCCTGCGCTGCTGTTGCGCTGCCCAGCGCAAGGGCCAGGGCGAGGAGTGTGTGTTTCATGGGGTTCTCCTGCGGATCGTGCGCCCCGGGCCATCCGTGCGCCAACGACGTAAACGCCGCAGAGCCTAGACCTTGCCCTGCGCTTGCGGAACCCCCTGATCGGTGGGGATGCCAAGCCGCTGCGTCAGCGGCTGCCGAACCCCAGC
>CAZUKT010000301.1:4449-6115 GCA_964620975.1 uncultured Rubrivivax sp.
AGCCGCTGCGTCAGCGGCTGCCGAACCCCAGCGGCTGCGTCAGCGGCTGCCGAACCCCAGCCGCTGCGTCAGCGGCTGCCGAACATCAACCGCCGCGCCAGCCACTGCCGCGCACCCGGCAGGGCCTGCACGGCGGCCAGCCCCAGCCCGCGCGCGGTGGCGGCGCCGGGCAGCTTCCAGGTAAAGCTGCGCGCCAGGAAGTCGGTGGTGGCCATGGTGCTCCAGCGGTCGGCGGCGCGGGCCCATTCGGCGCGCCGCAAGGCCTGGTCAATGTCACCCGCCCAGCGCAGCACGGCCACCAGCGCATGCACGTCACGCAGGCCCAGGTTCAGGCCCTGCCCAGCCACCGGGTGCAGCGTCTGCGCAGCGTTGCCGATGCGCACCGTGCGGCCTTGCACCAGCGTGCGTTCGGCGTTCAGGCCCAGCGCAAAAGCCTTCAGCGGGCTCACCGCCACCAGCCGCCCGGCCAGTGGCGGGAAGATGGTGCGCAGCACCGCCAGGCGTTGCTTGTCGTCCAGGCCCTGCACCGGGTCGTCGCCGGTGGGCACACACCACACCAGCGCGGCGCGTTGCTCGCCCTGGCCACCCACAGGCAGCGGCAACAGCGCGGCCGGGCCGTGGCGCGTGAAACGTTCAAAGGCCATGCCGGTGGGCGCGTCTTGCAGCGCCACCGTGCCCACCCAGGCTGTCTGTGCGTAGTCAGCCACCACAGGCTTGCGCGCCTGCTGGGCAAACACGCCGCCTTCGGCGACCACGGCCAGGTCAAAGTGCTCCACGGCACCCGCGTCCACGTCCACCCCACCCGGTACCGGCGTGATGGCCGCCACCGGCGTGCCAAAGGCGCTGTGCAGGCGCTGGGGCTGCGCGGCGGCCAGTGCCTGCCAGGCCTGCTGCAGTGGCGCCAGCAAGGCGCCGTAGGCGATGACGGCTCCCAGCTGCGGCACGCCCATTTCTTGCGCAGTGATGTGCACTTGGGCCTCACCCAAGGCCGTGCTCAGGCTGGGCGGCATCTGCGACACATGCACTTGCACAATGGGCTCGGCCGCCTGCGCCGGCCACACGCCCAGGCGCTGCAAAAACTGCACGCTGCCCAGGCTCAGCGCCAGTGTGCGTGCATCACCGGACACGTCCAGCCCGGCGGGGCGGGCGTCAAACAGCGTGATGTGCGCGTGTGGCATCAGCCGCGCCGCCTGCAGCGCCAGCGCCAGGCCCACGGGGCCTGCGCCCACCACGGCGATGCGCCAGGCGGTGGTGGGGGGTGTGGCTGGGGTCATCAGGAAACCTTTGTGCTGCGCAATGCGTGATACGGCTTGGGACCGGTCCGCAGGGCCCATGGGCGGGGTAGGTGCGGGGCGCAGTGTGGCCTGCCGCCGGCCGGGGTGGCCTTGCGCGGTGGCCCTGCGGTAAGTGAGGCTTATTATTCCGCCGCGCTCCAACCCCCCCGGGGCGTCACAGCAAGGAGACGGGCCATGGCGCTGATGGACTTCATCAAGAAACAGTTCATCGACATTCTGGAATGGACAGAGTCCGGCGACGGCACGCTGGCCTGGCGCTACCCGATGGCGGGCAATGAAATCCAGTACGGCGGCAGCCTCACCGTGCGCGAAAGCCAGGTGGCCGTGTTCGTGAACGAAGGCAAGGTGGCCGACGTTTTTGGCCCCGGCAT
>CAZUKT010000302.1:0-6108 GCA_964620975.1 uncultured Rubrivivax sp.
ATCGGCGTTGACATCACCCACCTTCACCCCCAGCACCTCGCCCGCCGCCAGCCACGGCACAGGCCGCGCAAAGGCACCCGGGTCGGTGCGGATGCCGAACGACATGCCGGGCACGAAGTCCGCGTTGCCCCACCGGTCCACCAGGGGCCCGGTGGACACCAGGTATTCGCGGTTGAAAGCCAGCGGCACGTCGATCGTGGCCACCAGTTCATTGCCCTGGATGTGGCCCTGCAAGAACACCGTGGGGCCGTAACTCGACAAGGACACCCCGACCGTGCCCCCATTGGCAGCAAACACAGGCTCGTCAAAACGCCACACCAGCTGCCCCGTGACGGGTACGCCCTGCGCGTTGGCCGCAGGGGTGGTGGACAGCAGCTGCGGCCCCCGGGTGTCCACAATCAGCGCGCGCGACTGCGCCGCCACGGGGTTGTTGGCGCGATCCGTGAGTGCGCCCCCCAGCGTCAGCGCATAACGGCCTTCTGGCAGGGCCTGCACCGGCGTCAACACCAGTTGCCTGCCGCCGTCGGCCCAAGTTGCCGTCACTGCCACGGCTTGCCCGCTGGCGTCGAGCAGGCGCACGCCGCCTGGCAAATCCACCGACAAGGCGTCCATGGCTTCGCTGAAGTTCAGCACCACCTGGGCGCCGGGCCGCAGGGCGGCGTCGGCATCGGGCACGGTGGACAAGAGCGTGGGTGCCACGGTCTCGCTGCGCAGACCGCCCACGCCGTAGGCCAACAACTCCTCGGTCACGGTGGAGGACGCATCACCGACGGCCTGGAACACCGCACGCACCGGGCCCACGCCCGGCGCGTACCAGATGTCGCCCTGGGTGCTGAATTCGATGTCCAGGCTGCTCCCGGCGTAGCGCAGCTTGTACCGGTTGACGGTGCGCACGTGCGCAGCGGCATTGAAGGTGCCGGCGGGTGTGGTCACGTTCTCCGGGCCGACGTAGGTGGCTTGGATTCGCAGCTCCAGGGCGTCATGTCGGCCGTCGCCATCTAGATCGACCGACACCGCACGCTCGTACATCAACAGCGTGGCGCCTTGGGCGTGCCCGAAGCGCAGAAACTCGACCGGGCCGATGGCGTGATCAACGGCATCGGACTCCGGGCCGGGTTGCAGAAACAGGCCGGTGCCCGTGCGCACAAGGTATTCCACGCTGCCGTCGCTGGCCGCACTGCGGTAAGCGGTGCGGCCTTCAATCACCGAACTTGCCCCTATACGTTCGGTGCGTTCCTGGCCAGACTCCACGCCGCCGGTGATGCGCCAATGGCGCAGGTCACCCGTGCCCAGTGGCATGACATCGGCCGACAGGGTGACGGCATTGCCGGGGTCGGGGTCAGGGTCGGCGGTACCGCCTCCACCACCGCAGGCAGCCAACCACAGCGTGCCCAGGGCCAGCACCGAACAAAGACGCAAAAATGGCCTGGCGCTTCGTGGGCGCCCCTGGTTGCAGGGCTTCATGTCGGGGTTCCTCGCCTGATGTCTTGTGCGTACGGGCCGCATGGCCCGGCGTGCAGGCCACGCCGGCCTGCCAATCACACCTTAGCTGAGCCCCGCATCGAAAACAACCTCAGCGCAAGCGGCCCACATGCCGCGCCGCACGCGGCGACAGCGCATTGGGAAAGTACAGCGCCGTCAAGCTCTTGCTGTGCACGGGTGAATACGTGGGCGCCGCAGCGCTGCTGCCGGCGGCGCCAAATCGCCGCCAGTCGCGCTGCCAGTGGATGGCGTCGCACACCTCCAGCAGGCCCATGGTTTCGCGGTCGCCCACCAGCACACCCTGCACACGCAGGCCATAGCGGGCGCGGGCTTCGTCCAGCCGCTGCAGCGTGTGCGGCACGCAGCCGAACTCACCATCGCTGACGATCAACAGATCGGCGCTGCGCCAGCGGGCCTGGTGCACCAGCTCGATGGCGCGTTCTATCGGCGTCTGGATGTCGGTGCCGCCATCAAAGGCCTGGCCCATCAGCGCCAGCAGTGCGGCCAGGCCTTCAGGGCCAGTGCCCAGGTCTTGCTCCAGCAGTTCACCCGGCCCGCCAAAGGCAATGAGCTTGCAGCCCCGGTGGCTGTCGTGCGCGGCCTGCAATGCGGCCAGCACCACGGCTTTGGCGATGTGCTCTGGCGCGCCGTGCATGGAGCCGGATGTGTCCAGGCACAGCAGGATCGGGCCGCGCTCCAGCGCCTCGGGTGGCGCCGCACGCATGTGGCCTTGTAGCGGTGCGGCGGGGTCCACGCGCCAGTCGGTCAGCACGGCCTGCATCTCCCAGCTCAGCAAACGCGCTTCGGCATGGCGCGCGCGCCACAGCTTCTTCAGCACGGGGTGGCGCAGCATCACCGCTTCGCTGCCCAGCATGTGTTCAATGCGCTGTGAAAAGCGCACGCCGGTGATCTCACCCGGCGTGTCGGGCAAGACGGTGTGCACGGCCTTCAGCGGCAGCGGCGGGGCCGGACCAGATTCGGGCACCGTGGCCGCAGTGGGAGGCGCTGCCACGCTGCGCTCGGCACGGCCCAGGCGCTGCAGCAGTGCGGCCAGCTCGGGCAGCTGAGCCAGATGCTGCGCCGCCTGCTGCGCTGCTTGCCACGGGCGTGAACGCAGCGCGCCCCGCAGCGTGTCCCACTGCAGCGTGGCAGCGTCGCCCAACGCCAGCAGCAGCTTCAGGCTCTCTTGCAGGCCCTGTGTTTCCAGCTGCCACGCGGCGCGGAATTCCTGCGCCACGGCCGCAATGGCATCTTCACGACACAGGCGTGGCTGCAGGTTGGCGATGCGGTCCAGGTGCCACAACAACGTGCGCAGCACTTGCTCGGCCAGCGCGGGCGTGCCAAGGCACAGAGCGGACAGGCCCAGGCTGCCCACGATGTGGCGCAGCGGTGACGTGGCGGCCGTGTCGCCAAAGTCGGCGTCCAAGGGCGGCAACTGCCCGGCGTGCAGGCTGGCGAGCCAGCGGCCGGTGTCGGCAAGACGCGCGCCGCGTGCGCCGGCACTGGTGACGAGCGCGGGCAACCACACCGGGCGCGGCAGATCAGCCAGGCGGTCGTAAGGCGCGTTGAGTGCATCGCGTGCATTGATGGCTTCAAGCCCGTGCAGCCCATGCAGCCCATGGAGCGTGCACAGCGTGTCCATGGCGAGCGCCTGCGACGGCGGGTAGACCGAAGTTGCATCCACGCGCCGTTCGCCCTGCGCGCCCACCGTGTTCATGCGGCCGCTGTGGCAGGCAAGGCCAGGTCCACCGCCAACGGTGGCGGGGCCTTGGCGCCGCTGTCGTCCACAGGCAAGGCCGCAAAGCCGGCGTGGCAGGCCTGCAGCCGCGACGCCAACGCAGCCAGCACGGCCACCGTCTGGCCGTGCGCGGCCGGCAGGCGCTGCACCAGCGCCTGCGGCATCCACAAACGCGGCGCCAGTGCGGTGGCCAGTGCGGCTTGCCGGCCGGCAAAATCAGCCATCGCGGCCTGCGCCTGTTGCAGCACTTCGGCCACCTGGGCCTGGCGCGCGGCCAGGTGCACGGGGCTGTAGCGGCGGCGGCGTTGCGCTTCAAGCTGTGCCGACACCATGCGCAGCATGCCCACGCCACCGCCGTCGCTGCCGTCGCTGGCTTGGCCTGCGCCCAGTGCGCGTGCCAGCGCCAGCTTGCCGGCGCCGTCACCTTCGCCTTCGGGCTCGGCGGTCTCCTCGATCTGCAGTTGTTTCTCAAAGGCTTCCACAGCGCGCGTGAGCCAGGGCGCGTGCTGCGGCACGGCCTGCAGCAAGTCGGCCTCAAACCACTGCGTGATGCGCGGCACCCATTCGGGCGCGGGGCTGGCCACGTAGGGTGCCAGCCACAGGTCCAGCGCGTCGATCTCTCTGCGGCCTTCGGTGGCGGCGGCGGTGCGCATCAGCCCTGTCCACTGCCGCCAGCGGCGGTCTGACAGCGTGGCGCCCTGCCCGGCCAGCCACTGCCGCAGCGCGGTGCAAGCCTGCACTGCTTCACTGCCTACCACCACGGCCGCTGCGGCGTCGGCCACGGCGCGGCGCTCTTGGGCGCTCAGGGCGGCCATGGTGGGCTGCGGTCCGGCCTGCAAGGCCAGCAACGCAGCGAAGGATTCGTCACCCACCGGCGCCACCGGCACACGCAGCAAGAAGCGGTCGTAAAAAGCGTGCAGCGCCTCGTCCACCGGCACTTCGTTGCTGGCCGCCACCACGCTGAGCAGCGGGGCGTGGATGCGGCCGCTGCCGTTGTCGAATTCACGCTCGTTCAGCAACGTGAGCAAGGCGTTGAGGATGGCCGAGTTGGCTTTGAACACCTCGTCCAGGAACGCCATGCCGGCAGTGGGCAAGAAACCCTGGATCAGCCGTTCATAGCGGTCGTCTTCCAGTGCCTTCAGCGACAGCGGGCCAAACAGTTCTTCGGGTGTGGAAAAGCGTGTCAGCAGGCGCTCGAAGTAAGGCGCGCCTTCAAAGCTGCGGTGCAGCCGGCGCGCCAGTTCGCTTTTGGCCGTGCCGGGTGGGCCGATCAGCAGCACGTGCTCACCTGCCAGAGCGGCCAGCAGCACCAGGCGCGCGGCAGCGTCACGCTCCAGCAGGCCGGTTTGCAGTGCAGCCAGCAGGGTGGACAGGCGCTCGGGGGTGGGTAGGCTCATAGCGGGTCGGGAGGGCTGAAGGGGGGCGAAGGCAAGGCTCAGGCAGCAGGCGCAAGCGACTGTAGCGGTGCGCAGGGCGCGGCCGCAATGCACGGGCCGGCAGTGCTCCAGCTTGGCGCACCGGTTGTGCACGGACCGCACCAACCTGGGGTCAACCCCAGGTAGGCAGCACCGCTTGTGGCCCTGATCATTTGCACTATGCAACGCCGTGCATAGGCCGCCCAGGCCCACGACCTTGCCCTTGAATGCCAACCCGAAAGGCCGCCATGCAGAAGACGCTGCTCATCAACCCCGACAAATGCACCGGATGCCTCCAGTGCGAGATGGCCTGTTCCTTTGAGAACTACGGCGTCTTTGCCACCGCGCGTTCGCGCATCAAGGTGTTTGACTTCCATGAGACCGGGCGCAAGGTGCCCTACACCTGCACGCAGTGCGACGAGGCCTGGTGCCTGCATTCGTGCCCGGTGGAAGCCATCACGGTGGACAAGGCCACCGGCGCCAAGATCGTCAACGAAAGCACCTGCGTGGGCTGCAAGGTCTGCACCATCAGCTGCCCGTTTGGCACCATCAACTACGTGCAGGAAACCGGCAAGGTTCAAAAGTGCGACCTGTGCGGCGGTGACCCCGCCTGCGCCACGGCCTGCCCCACCGGCGCCATCACTTACGTGGACGCCAACTGGACCGGCCTCAACCGCATGGAAGCCTGGGCCAACAAGCTCGGCAACCAATCAACATCGGCCTAAGGGAGCAACGATCATGTCTTGGGCAGGAAAAATCCTCCGCATCAACCTCACCGCCGGCACCGTGGTTTCAGAGCCGCTGAACATGGCGTGGGCGCGCAACTACCTGGGCTCACGGGGCCTGGCCACCAAGTACCTGGTGGAAGAAATGGCCGCTACGGCGGACCCGCTGTCGGCCGACAACAAGATCATCTGGGCCACCGGCCCGCTCACCGGCACCATGGCCAGCACGGGCGGGCGCTACACGGTGGTCACCAAGGGCCCGCTCACCGGCGCCATTGCCTGCAGCAACAGCGGCGGCTATTGGGGCGCCGAACTGAAAATGGCCGGCTGGGACATGGTCATCTTTGAAGGCAAGTCCGCCAAGCCCGTGTACCTGAGCATCGTCGACGGCAATGCCGAGTTGCTGGACGCCGCCCACCTGTGGGGCAAGAGCGTGTGGGAGACCGAAGCCGCCATCAAGACCGCGCACCAGGACCCGCAGACGCGCGTGTCCAGCATCGGCATCGCCGGTGAAAACCAGGTGCTGTTTGCCGCCGTGGTGAACGACCTGCACCGAGCCGCCGGCCGCAGCGGCGTGGGCGCCGTGATGGGCAGCAAGAACCTCAAGGCCATTGCCGTGCGCGGCACGCTGGGCGTGGGCAACATCGCCGACCCCAAGGAATTCATGCGTGTCACCTACGAGAAAAAGAAAATCTTGCAGGAAAACGGCGTCACCGGGCAGGGCCTGCCCACCTACGGCACGCAGGTG
>CAZUKT010000303.1:0-1036 GCA_964620975.1 uncultured Rubrivivax sp.
CGACGTGTGCCACAAGTCGGGCTACACCACCTGGACACCCGCCAAGCTGCACGCCAATGTGGTGGTGGCCAGCCAGTGCGCCACCTGCCACATCAGCAGCAAACCCAACAACAGCACACACGTCGGCCAGACCGTGTGCGAGAGCTGCCACAAGTCCACCAGCACGTGGTTGGGTGCCAAGACAGACCACAGCACCTTCACGGCCGCCACCAACTGCACCAACTGCCACACCGGCGGCAGCGGCGCCACCGGCAAGAACAGCACGCACATTCCGGTGGGCAGCACCAACTGCATCTCGTGCCACAGCACCAGCACCTGGAAGCCCAGCCGCTTCAACCACACCCAGGTGCCGGTGACGGCGCAGTGCGCCAGTTGCCACACGGGCGGCTTTGCGCCGGCCGACGGCAAACCGGCCAAGCACATCCCTTATCAGCTGGTCACAGGCGCATCCACTGCCAATTGCGACACCTGCCACCGCAGCGGCTACACCAGTTGGGCGGGTGGCAAGCTGCACACCGCCGTCACGGTGGCCGGCCAGTGCAAGACCTGCCACAACGGCACCTACGCCTCACAAGGCGCAGTGGGCAAGGCCACCAACCACATCCCCGAAACGCAGTTGCTCAATGGCGCGGCCATGGAATGCAACGCCTGCCACACCGCCACCACCAGCTGGGCGCAGCGCATGAACCACAACAACAGCATGGGCGGCGGCGCGGGCTGGTGCAAGGGTTGCCATGCGTCCAGCACCCCCTACTCCGCTGGCATGGAAAAGAAATCGTTGACACACGAAAAGAAGACACCGGCGGCCATTGACTGCTCGGAGTCCGGATGCCACCGCCCGCTGGGCAGCAAGGGCGCCACGTTTAGCAAATGGGACTGATCATCAAGCACGCCAAACCGACCTGCCGCAGCACTGCGGCAACCTCATCGCAGCGGCACCATGCCGCCAGCGCAAGCCCCTCCTTGATGCATTGGATGCGCAGCCTGGGGTGCACGCTGCTGGTTGCTCTGGCTGCCCTGCTGCTGGCCAGCCCTG
>CAZUKT010000303.1:1046-6104 GCA_964620975.1 uncultured Rubrivivax sp.
CACGCCGGTGCAGCACCTGCGCACGGTACTCGCGCGCGCCGCCGACCAGACCCTGGTCTTCTACCGCGTGCTGCCCACGCGGCAGGCGCTGGACACGGCCACTGCCGAACGCCGCCTGGCACCGCGGCGCCCAGGCAATGCGGCCGACGCCCTGCCCGGGCTGCCCACCGTGGTGGTGACCGACGAGCCCGTCACCAGCCGCACCGCCGACGAGCGCCGGCTGCTGGTGCGCCTGGCCACCCCGGCGCTGCACAAGGTGCGCGCAGGCCGTGGCAATCGCAGCATCGAGCTTGTGTTTGCCGGCCTGGGCCCGCAGGTGCAGCCCGCGCCGGCGGCCGAGTTGCCGCTCGACGCCGTGGGGCGCTTCCGCGTCACGCTGGAATCGTCAGAGCAAGCCGGCGCCTTTTTGTCCGCCACCATACCTGCGTCGCTGCAGGCGGTGAACGTGTTCACCACCAGCCGCGTCGTGCAAGGCAAGCTGCTGCATGAGACCCACCTGGGCCCGTTTGCCCGCCGCTCTGAGGCCGAGGTGGCGCTGGCCGCTGTGAGCAAGCGCTTTCCCCGGGCCGAAATAACCAGCGACGACGCGCCAGCCAACAGCGTGGCCGAAGCGGCGCCGGCTGCCAGCGCCAGCGCCACCGCCAACGCCAACGCCAACGCAGCGCCGGCTGCAGCGTCGGCCGCATCAGCACCCGCCGGCACGGCCGCAGCCGCCGCACCCACAGCAGCCACAGCGTCGGCCCCCAACGACCTGGACGCCCGCGCTGCCGCCTTGATGGCCCAAGCACTGCAGGCGCTGTCGCGCAACGAGCCCGCAGCGGCCATAGACACGCTGTCGCAGGTGCTGGACATGCCACCCACGCTGTACAGCCGCCGCGCCCAGGCGCTCATCGGCCAGGCCCGTCAGGCCGCCGGCGACCCCGGCCGCGCGCGGGCCGAGTACGAATTCTTTTTGCGCCTGTACCCCACCGGGCCCGACGCCGACCAGGTGCGCGCCGCCATCGCAGCGCAGTCACCGCAAGCGGCGTCCGGCACCGCCGCCACTGCGAGCGGGGCGCCAGGCGGCCGGCCTGCCAGCACCACACTGCTCACGGGTTCAATCAGCAGCTTCTACTACGGCGGCCAGTCGCGCGTGCGAACGCAAGAGTTTGACGACTCGGTGCTGGGCGGCCTGCCGGTGCTGCTGTCTGACGACACCTACTCCAGTGAAGACCAGAGCCAACTGGTCAACAGCGCCGACGTCAACTGGCGCCAGCGTGACGCCGACAGCGACCAGCGTTTTGTCTTCCGCGACACCTACTACAAGGACTTCAAGCGCGCCGACAAGACACGCAACAAACTCAGCGCGCTGTACTACGACCACCGATCCTTTGCCTTGGGCACCAGCGTGCGTGTGGGCCGTCAAAGCCCGTTGGGTGGCGGCGTGCTGGGGCGCTTTGACGGCGTGCAGGCCGGCTACAGCTTCAAGCCCCGCTGGAAGGCCAGCGTGGTGGCCGGTGTGCCCACCGACACCCTGCTGGACGCGCGCCGCCACTTCTACGGCGCCAGCATCGACGCCGAAGCGCTGACGCCGCAGTTGGGCGGCTCGCTGTACGTCGTCGAACAAAAAATCGACAAGCAGGTAGACCGCCGCGCGTTGGGCGCCGACCTGCGCTTCTTTGACGGTGGCGTGTCGGCCAGCAGCCAGATCGACTACGACGTGCTGCTCAAGGGGCTGAACATTGCGTCGTTGCAGGCCACCTGGCAGCGTGCCGACAACACCGTCATCAACTTCTTGTACGACCGCCGCGCCACGCCCATGCTGATGCTGGGCAACACGCTGTTTTTTGGCGACGGATCGGTGCAGCCGCCCCCCACGCGGGTGACCGACCTGCTGGCCGCAGGCGCCAGCGTGCAGGGCCTGCGCGACGAAGTGAAGGCCAAGACCGCCATGTCCACACAAGCCGCGCTGGGTGTGACCACTCCGGTCAGCCCGCAGTGGCAGTTTGGCACCGACCTGCGCTACACCAACACCGGCGCCATTGCGCCCGTGCCCAGCCTCAACTACCTGGGGCAGGCGTCCACCGGCGACATCTGGAGCCTGGGTTTGCAGCTCATAGGCACCAACCTGTATTCGGCCCGCGACACGCACGTGGTGATCGCCAGCTTCGTCAACGGCCCGTCTTTCCAGGGCCAACTGCTGTCGTACAACAACGCCTCGCAAGTCACCGCCGAATGGCAACTGGAGCCATCGTTCAAGTTCTACCGGCAAACCTCGTTGGGCGATGTCAAGAGCACTCGCTGGTCACCGGGGCTGCGCACCACGTGGCGCCTGGTGAAGCAGGCGTCGCTGGAGGCCGAGGTGAACGTGGAAAGCAGCAAGACCATCAGCCCCACGCGCAACGAATCGGCCACGCGGACTTTTTACTACCTGGGCGGGCGCTACGACTTTTGATCGGCCGGCTCACCGCCCGGTTGCCCTGCGCCAATTGCCGGGTTGCTGGCGTTGACCTCACCCGGCCCGCAACACCCGCTGCAATCCGGCACGCTCGACCACATCGACGCTGAACTCGGTCAGGCTGTGGATGTGCGCACCCGCCAGCGCCAGCATTTCGGCCGACAAGGCATAGCCCGGGCTGGGCGCCGCAATGATGCCCATGCCGGCCGCGTGCAAGGAACGGATGCCGTTGCCCGAGTCCTCGACGCCCACCGCATGCCGGGGCTCCACGCCGATGCGTTCGAGCACCCGCAGGTAGATGTCGGGCGCGGGCTTGCCGTGTTCGACCTCGTCACCGTACATCGCCACGGTCAGGATCTGGTCCAGCCCGGTGGCGCGCAGCACGTGCTCGCCCAGGGCACGCGGCGAGCCGCTGGCCAGTGCCACGCGGTAGTGCGCGGCGGCCGTGCGCACGGCTTGCACCGCGCCTGCACGCACCGGCAGGTGGGCTGCGTACAAGGCCTGCATGCGTGCAATGATTTCTTGCGCCACGCCCGCTTCGTCCATGCCAGCACGCGCCCGCAGATCCAGCCGCTGCACCATGAACCGCGCCCACCCCGCCGTGTTGCAGCCCATCGTGCAGGTCTGGTCTTCGGCCGTCCACACCTGGCCGATGCTGGCGGCAAAGTCCATACGCGCCTGCAGCCAGATGTCTTCAGATTCCACCAGCACGCCGTCCATGTCAAACACCACGGCCTGGACCTGATTCACTGGACACCCCTGGGCGCAATGCGCTGCGGGATGAGCGCTTGGGAACGGCCCGGCGCTTTCATGCCGCCCCCTGGGGCAACGGCAGGCCGGCCATGCGGCAAAAGGCGGGCAGGTCTGACAAGTCATCCAGCACCGCCGCCGCGCCTTCAAAGCGGTGGCTGCGGGTGTAGGCGTTGGCCGTGATGTAGGTGCGGATACCGGCCGCCAGGCTGGCGCGCAGGCCGTTGTCGGAATCTTCCAGCGCGATGCAGTCGGCTGCCTGCACACCGAGTTGCTGCAACACCCACAGGTACACGTCGGGGGCGGGTTTTTTGTTGGGCACCATGTCGCCGCAACCCACCGCACCGAACAAGCCCGCCCAATGCGGGCCCAAGCCGACTTCAAGCAACGCGGCCACGTTGTCGGGTGCGGTGGTGGTGGCAATGCCCAGGCGGATGCCGGCGGCAAACGCGGTCTCTATCAGGCACTTGATGCCGGGGCGCAACGGGATCTGCCCGCCCCGCACCATGGCCGTGTATTGCTGCGTCTTCAGCGCATGCAGTTGCTTGACGAAGCCGTCGTAGTCCGCCGGCCTGGCGAAACCGGGCAAAAAGTCGTTCAGGTAGTAGCGGATGCGCTCCTTGCCACCCGTCACGGCCAGCAACTGGTCGTACAGCGGCACGTCCCATTGCCAGCTGAGGCCGCTGAGCGCAAAGGCCTGGTTGAAGGCGATGCGGTGCCCGTCTTCGGTGTCGGCCAGGGTGCCGTCCACGTCAAAGATGATGGCCTGGATGTTCATGCGCGCGGTCTCCGGTGGGGTGTGGGCGAGATTGTCGGCGGGCGCGCCGGCTGCGCCCGCATGGCACAGCGGGCAGCGGGCAGCGGGCAGCGGGCAGCGGGCAGCGGGCAAAGCTGCACCTTGCTCAGGATCAAAAAGATTAATGTTGATCAATTTTGTCGATCATTTTGATCTTGCAACCCGTGCATTCAGGCCATATTATCCCGGAACTCTGGAACATATTGATCGTTTCAGGCGACCCGAACAGGAGCTTGCAATGGCGAAAGTCGACGAAGTCACCAAGGAATCGTGGGTGCTCAGCACCTTCCCGCAGTGGGGCACCTGGCTCAACGAAGAGATCGAGCGCGAGGTGGTCAAACCCGGCAGCTTTGCCATGTGGTGGCTGGCCTGCACCGGCATCTGGGTCAAGACCGAGGGCAACACCAACATCTGCATTGACCTGTGGTGCGGCACCGGCAAGCGCAGCATGAAAAACCCGCTGATGGACCCGCACCACCAGATGGCGCGCATGACGGGTTGCGTCAAGCTGCAGCGCAACCTGCGTGTGTCGCCTTTTGTCATCGACCCCTTCGGCATCAAGCAAATCGACGCCGTGCTTTCCACGCACACCCACAACGACCACATCGACATCAACGTGGCTGCCGCCGTGTTGAAGAACTGCCCGGCCACGGTGCCCTTCATCGGCCCGCAGTCCAGCACCGACGTGTGGCTGGGCTGGGGTGTGCCGCGCGAGCGCATCACCACCGTGCGGCCGGGTGACGTGGTGAAGGTGGGCGACGTGGAAATCGTTGTGCTGGAAGCCTTTGACCGCACCATGGCGCTGACCATTCCCGCCGGCCAGACGGCCAAAGGCAAGATGCCACCCGACATGGACGACGTGGCCGTGAACTACCTCGTCAAGACACCGGGTGGCAGCATCTATCACAGCGGCGATTCGCACTACGCCAACGGCTACGCCAAACACGGCAACGAACACAAGGTGGACGTGGCGCTGGGCAGCTACGGCGAAAACCCGCGCGGCGTCACCGACAAGATGACTTCGTCGAACATCCTGCGCAGGGCCGAGGCGATGAACTGCAAGGTGGACATTGCC
>CAZUKT010000304.1:0-6093 GCA_964620975.1 uncultured Rubrivivax sp.
CACCAGCGCGGCACGCCGCCATGGTAGTCCTCCAGCGCATGGTGCTCTTCATGCGGCGTGATCACGGCCTCGCTCAGGGGTCGACTCATGATGCTTGGCCCTTGGTTGTGGCATGACTGGGGTTCATTTCGGTCACCGCCAAAGCTGCCGACTTACTTTGCAGGGCCAACCGGACGACACGGCAGATGTCACCGGGCTTGATGGGTTGGCCACGCGCTTCGCTCCAGCAATCGATGTCGACCAGGAAACGCGAGCGCAGCATCATGGCCAGCGCCGAATAGCGGCGGTTGTCCTCGTCGATCAACTCGTCCTCGATGCGGTCGGACCAATTGCCCTCGATCGTCATCACGTGCTTGAAGCGCTTGAAGATTTCACGGATGCCCGAAGGCATGGGCTGGATGAAGCGCAGGTGCATCGACGACACCGCCAGACCGTCGGCGCGAAGCCGGGCCACCGCCTCTTCAATGGCGCCCATCGTGCTGCCCCAGCCGACCAGCAGCATGTCGCCCTCGTCGCCACCAACGACGGGCGGCGGTTTCAGCGTCTTTTGCAGCGCGGCCAGCTTCAGGCTGCGCGCACGCAGGCCTTCTTCATTGATGGAAGGGTCGTAGGCGACCTTGCTGGCGCGGTCATGCGCCAGGCCGGTGAGCGTGTGCATGCCACCCGGCTGGCCGGGCTGGAAACGGCGCGACAGGCCGGTGACCGGGTCCCAGTCATAGGGCTTGGCGCCTGGTGGCACGGGCGTCTGGTCGACCGGAGGCGCCAACCAATCCTCGCTGAACTGCGGGCGCGCAAAGGGCTGCTGCGCCGTCGACAGGCTCGCGTCCGACAACACCACCACCACCATGCCAAAGGTCTCGGCGATCTTGCGCGCCGTGATCACCGAATAGAAACAATCCTCGATGCTGCAGGGCGCCATCACCACCTTGGGCGCGTCCCCGTGGCTGCCGAACACAGCGGCGAGCATGTCGCCCTGCTCGACTTTGGTGGGCTGGCCGGTGCTTGGCCCGCCGCGCTGCACGTTGACGATGACGAGCGGGATTTCGGCCATGACAGCCAAGCCGATGACCTCCTGCTTGAGCGAGTAGCCAGGCCCCGAAGTGATGGTGACGGCGCACTTGCCGGCGTAGGAGGCACCGACGGCAAAGGCGCAGGCTGCAATCTCGTCCTCGGCCTGGTGCACCAGGCCGCCGACCTTTTCGAACACCTCGCTCAGGTAGTGCGACGCCGATGTGGCCGGGGTGATCGGGTACATGGCGCAGATATCCATGCCCGAGGCCATGACGCCCAACGCGATGGCCGTGTTGCCATTGATCACGACCTGCGCCTGGCTCGAACGCTGCGCTGGAATGCGGTATTTGAAATCCAGGTTCGCCTCACCCCAAGCTGCGCCGGCCTCAAACAGCGCGACGTTGCTCTTGATGACCTTGTCGTCTTTCTTGCCAAAGATGCGTGCAATCTGCTCACGTGCCAGGCCGGCGTCCAGGCCATACACATTGCACAGCAGCCCGAGCACAAACATGTTCTTGCCCTTGCGCGGATCGCTCACCAGTTCCTTGCACCGGTCCTCAAGCGGCACCTCGTGCACCACGAAGCCGTCGCTGCGCAACGCCTCGACCGTCTTGACGTAGGAGTCGACCACGCTCGGTTCGCGGTGGTGGCGCCACATGCTCTCAAGCAGGATCGTCGCGCCGGGCTTGAGTTCCTTGGCCTGCACGCGACCGATCAGCACCTGCTCATTGAAGGCCACCACCAGGTCGGTCTGGTCGCCGCCGTTGGTCACGCGCTGCGAGCCGATGCGTATGCGGATGCCGCTGGCACCAGCCACGCTGCGTGCGGGTGGCTGGATCTCGGCCGGGATGATCTCGGTCGTCCAGATGCCATTGCCCATGCGCGCGGCAATGGCCGCCAGCGACTGGCCGCAGCGCTGGGCGCCTTCACCGGAGTCGCTGATGACCTCGACGACGTGTTCGTCAATCGACTGGGCCGCTCGTTTGGCCATGGCCATGGCCACTGGCTGATCGAGCGTGAGCGTGCTGTTCATGGTGGGTCCTCAGAGGCTGAGAGCATCTCAGGCCAGGTGAACGCGGGCGAATCCGCGTTCACGGCGGTCGATGCCGAAGAGACGATCGGCGGCGTCGGTGCTTTCGGGCAGGTAAACCGAGTCGGTGTCGCGCAGGCCCAGAAAGGCCTTCATGCCTCGCGCTGCCTTGCGGCCGGCGCCCATGGCCTCGATCACTGTGGCCGCACCGGTGACGATGTCTCCACCGGCATAAACGCCAGCGATCGAAGTGGCCAGGTTCTCGTCGGTGGCGATGTAACCACGGCTGTCGAGCTTCAGGCCCGAGGTCTGCCCCAGGATCGGGTTGGCGTTGGTGCCAATCGCGAACACCACCATGTCGCATTCGAACTCGAATGCGCTGCCAGGCACCGCCACCGGGCGCCGCCGGCCCGACGCGTCGGGCTCACCCAGTTCCATGCGCTCGCAGCGCATCGCACGCACGTTGTGCGTGGCGTCGCCCAGCAGTTCAATCGGGCTGGTCAGCCACTGGAAGTCAACACCTTCCTGCTCGGCATGGTGGATCTCTTCGGCGCGCGCCGGGGCCTCGGCGGCACTGCGCCGGTAAATGCAGTAGACCTTCTCGGCCCCGATACGCAGCGACACGCGCATCGCGTCCATCGCGGTGTTGCCTGCGCCGATCACGGCCACGCGTTTGCCCGGCTGCAGCGGGGTGTCAAAGCTTGGGAAATCGCGCCCGCGCATCAGGTTGCAGCGCGTCAGCCATTCGTTGGCCGACAACACGCCACCCAGCGATTCACCGGGAATGCCCATGAAGCTGGGGTAGCCCGCACCGGTGCCGACGAAGACCGCATGGAAGCCCATTTCGGTGAGCATCTGCTCGATGGTGAACAGCCGACCAACCAAGGTGTTGCACTCGAACCTGATGCCCAGCCGGGTGAGCTTCTCGATCTCGACATCGACCACGCGGTTGGGCAGACGGAAGTCGGGGATGCCGTACTTGAGCACACCGCCGGGCTCGTGGAAGGCTTCGTACACGATGACTTCGCAGCCGGCCTTGGCCATGTCGGCCGCGCAGGCCATGCCGGCGGGGCCGGAGCCCACGATGCCGACCTTGAATCGGTTGCGCTCGATGTATGGCACGTTGGCCCAGCCCTCGGCGATGGCCATGTCGCCGACAAAACGCTCGAGCCGGCCGATGGCCACCGGCTCCAAGGACTCGCCCACGGTGCACACGCCCTCGCACTGGTTTTCCTGCGGGCAGACGCGGCCGCACACCGAAGGCAGCAGGTTGGTGTCGGTGATGACGTCGTAGGCGCCGTGAAAGTTCTTGGCCGTCATCTTCAGGATGAAGCCCGGGATGTTGATGCCCACCGGGCAGCCGCGCACGCAGGGCTGGTCGGCGCAGTCCAGGCAACGCTCGGCCTCGATCAGTGCGTCCTCGAGCCGGTAGCCACAAGCCACCTCGTCGAAATTCTTGACACGCTCCTCCGGGGTCTGCTAGGGCATGGCCGTGCGGGCCTGCGGGATGGTGCGGATCGTCTTCTTCTTGGCCATCGTCGACTCCTGGTCGCGTTGATCTCGCCGGTCAGTGCCCGTGCCCTGCACCACCGCGAAGGCGGCAGGATTCCTTCCAACTTTCCAACGCCACCTTCTCGGTAGGTTTGTATCGCCCCAGGCGCGCCATGAGATCGTCAAAGTCGACCTGATGGCCATCAAAGTCTGGCCCGTCGACACAGGCGAACTTGATCTGCTCGCTGATCTTCACCCGGCAACCACCGCACATGCCGGTGCCGTCCACCATCACCGGGTTCAGGCTGACCATGGTCTTGATGCCGTGGGCCCGCGTGGCCTCGGCACAGCCCTTCATCATGATCGGCGGGCCGATGGCCACCACCTCGTCGATGTCGGCGTGTTTGGCAATCGACTGCTTGATGCCCTCTGTGACCAGGCCCTTGATGCCGACCGAACCATCGTCGGTGCAGACAATCAGTTCATCGCAGCAAGCGCGGAACTTGTCTTCCCAGAACATCAGCGCCCGATTGCGAAAACCAAGCACGCCAATGACGTAGGCACCGCTGTCCTTGTAGGCGCGGGCCTGCGGGTAAATCGGCGCCACACCCAAGCCACCGCCCACGCAGACCACCTTCCTGGCCTGCCCGATGTGGCTGGGGATGCCCATGGGCCCCACCATGGCGTGCAGCCGCGTGCCGACCTGGCAGTTCTGCTGCATCTCGCGGGTGGTCTTGCCCACGGCCTGGATGACCAGCGTGATGGTGCCTGACGCGCGGTCGAAATCGGCGATGGTCAGCGGAATGCGCTCACCATGCTCGTGCTCCATCACGATCACGAACTGCCCCGGCTTGGCCGCCTTGGCCATCAGCGGGTGGCGGATCTCGAGCAGGTAGGTGACCTCTGAGAAATCCGTGCGCGCAACGATCTCGAAATCGGCCATGGCAACCCCTTGGGTTGCGGGTCTCCGCTGACGTGGCTGCTCGCCTTGTGCACGGGAAGTCACGCCAAGGCAGTGAGCCGCGTGATGAGTGTCTGCGCACAGACTAACGAGCCTGGCCCGTCAGCCCTTGAGGCAGGTCAACCCCGGGGGAATCCACAGCACCACCCGCATGGGTAGTTGCCCACCCGCCTATCAACCCAGCGCGTCGTTCACCTGTTCGTTGAACTCCGACAGGCCGTATGCGGTGTTCACCTCGCGCGGCAAGGCGTCACGCACCGAAAAGACGCCCAGCAACTTGCCGTCGGCCGCCACAACTGGCAGGTGTCGAAAGTCGTGCTCGATCATCATCAGCACCGCATCGGCCACTCGGGTTTCAGGCCCGACTGAATCCGGGTCTGCGGTCATGACCGCAGAGACCAGAGTCCTGGCTGGATCGAGCCCCTTGGCCACCACGCGGATCATCACGTCGCGCTCGGTCAGGATGCCCCGCATGGTGTTGGTGCCATGTTCGATGACGAGCACGCTGCTGCAATTGGCGCGCCTCATCGCGCAGGCTGCGTCATAGGCAGACGCCGACGGCGCCAGACTGATGACACGGCGCAAGCTCATCGCTTCAAGGACGGTGCGTTCAGGCATGGTGTGGGTCCTCATCAGGGAACGATCAATCTCGGGCAAGCAAGTGGCGACGGAACAACCAGTGCGCCCGACGCTCCCCAAACCGGACATGACAACCGACTGGACTGCGGTTCTTCGTCGGCGTGGCTGCTGGCCTGGGACGAGGGAAGTCACGCCCAAGTCTGAAGCCGCGTGATCCATGTCAGCGCACAGAGTAACGAGCCTGACCAGTTACCCCTTGAGGCAGGTCAATCAAGAAGGCATCCGAATCGCCACGGGCACAGGCCTTGGCGCGCCGCCCGTCAGCCCGACGCGCCGTTTGTCCGCGCGCGCTGGCGGCCGGGTTTTCGGCAAGTACATGGCGCACGACGACAACGCCCAGGCCTGTGCAAGCGCCTGCCCATTTGGCCGATACTGCCGGGTTATCGTCGTGCCGACGACCGAACCGGGGGCTTTGCCGTGCTGATCAACTTCTTCTACACGCTTCGGGCGGCAAAGCTGCCCGTGTCCGTGAAGGAGTACCTGACGCTGCTGGAAGCCATCCAGGCCGGCGTGATCGGCCCTTGTGTGGACGACTTTTACTACCTCGCCCGCACCGCCATGGTCAAGGACGAGGCGCACTTCGACAAGTTTGACCGCGCCTTTGCCGCGTACTTCAAGGGCGTGGAACTGCTCACCGACTTTACGCAAGACGTGCCGCTCGACTGGCTGCGCAAGACGCTTGAACTTGAACTCAGCCCCGAGGAAAAAGCCAAGATCGAAAAGATGGGCTGGGACGAGCTCATGGAAACGCTGAAGAAGCGTTTTGAAGAGCAAAAAGAGCGCCACCAAGGCGGCAGCAAGATGATTGGCACGGGCGGCACCAGCCCGTTTGGCGCCTACGGCTACAACCCGCAAGGCATCCGCATCGGCCAGGCCACGGGCCGAAACAAGAGCGCCGTGAAGGTGTGGGACCAGCGCGCCTACAAGGACTACGACGACACCCAGGAACTCGGCACGCGCA
>CAZUKT010000305.1:0-2123 GCA_964620975.1 uncultured Rubrivivax sp.
GGCATCCACCATGTCTTGCGCGTTGGTCCACAGGCTGGTGGCGCTGCCTTGCCAGGTGTCGCCACCGTCCAGCAGCAGCGCGCCGGGCCGGCTGCCCTTCAGGCGCTTGACCAGCGTGGCCAGGTGCGCAAACCCCCCCACCTTGCCGTAGCGGCGCGCGGCACGCTCGAAGTCCATGAAGGTGTAGGCGTGCGACAGCGGCGTGCCCGGGCGCACGCCGGCCCTCTTGAGAAGGTTTTCGCCCACCAGATGCGGCAACTGGCCTTTCATGACACCCAAGCCCAGGTTGACGCTGGGCTCACGGAAATGAATGGGATTGAGCTGCGCGTGGCAGTCGGTCATGTGCAGGAAGCTCACGAAACCTTCGCCGGTGCCCAGCGGCGGCAGGTCATACAGGCCCCGCTCGGCGGTGGCCGCGTCGGCGTGTTCGTAGCGGGCCAGGCCCATGCCGGCCACCGAAGCGGCGGCCAGGACTTGCAGGAATTCGCGTTTGCTCAGGCTCATGATAAGTAGCGGCTTATGTTTGCAGGCAGAAAAAGCCCGGGGCGTGCCCGGGCTGGTGCTGCGTTTACTTGTTGACGGGGGAATTGGGGTCCAGCAGCAGCGACATCAGGTGGGCCATCTGCTTTTGGTCCAGCAACCCGAGGTGGCCAAAACGCGGCATGTTGGAGCAGGCGTTGTAGGTCTTGCCGTTGTAGATCTTGCTCCAGGTGTATTCCACGATGGGCTGCGCGGTGGCCGCCGTCACGTCAGTCACACCCCGGTTCTTGCCGTAGTTGTAGAGGCTGGGGCCGATGGTGCCGAAGGAGATTTCCTTCTTGTCGAGCTGGTGGCAGTTGTAGCAGCTGCCGCCGTTGGCGCTGGGCGCGGCAGAGGTGTCGGTCCAGGTCATGCCACGGCCGTTTTGGGCCAGCTTTTCGCCTTCACGCCAGTCGCCAAAGTACTGGCCACCGGTGGGCCACTTGACGGCCGCACGGGCCTGCGTCATGACCTGTTCTGCCACCGCGTCCGTGGGCGGCGTGGCGGCGGAGCAGGCCGACTGACCCAGGTCTTGCTGCAGGCGGTCAACCTTGGCAATGCCTTCATCGCGGAACGAGGCCTGGATGACGGCCAGCGCCTCGCGGTCAAGGTCAGCCGACGAGGGCAGAGAAGCGCAGCCGGCCAACACCAGCAAGCTGGCGGCCACGGTCGCCAGGGCGATGGGGAGAGTGTGTTTCTTCATGGGTGCTATGGCTTTCGTGCGTTCAGCGCTTGATGGCCGGCGCGATAGACGCCGCGCCCTTGGCGTTGACGCCCATGTAAGTACCCAGGGCAATGGTCACTTCAGACCCAAAGCCCGGGTAAGGAAAACGCTGCTGTCGGTAGCAGTCGTTCAGCCGCAGTTGCATGCCCCACATCTGGCCGTTGCTCACGCGGTAAGCCGGCCAAGCGGCAAAGCCGACGCCGTCACCGGGGTTCTTGGTCAGGTCAGGCAGGTCTTGCAGGCGGATGCGCTTGCCGGTTTCACCGTGGCAGGACGCGCATGAAAAGTCCATCGGCCCGCCGCGGAAGAAAAACGCGCGCTTGCCGATCTCGTAGCTCTTTTGTTCGGCAGCGTGGCCTTGCGGCAAGTTGAAGCGCAGGCCTTTGGATTCAGCCGCAATCCATGTGGCCAGTGCGGTGACATTGTTCTGCTCACCTTTGCCGAAAGCCGTCTTGGCAATGTCGGCACCGTTGAAGCCCTGCAGCACCTCCATGCAGGTCACCAGGCGCGACTCCAGGTCTTGCACCTTGCCGGTGTCCGCAAACCAGCGCGGCAGTTCCACAAAGGCGCCCTTGTAGACACCGGGGCCCTTGCCCAGATCGCACTTTTCCAGCGTGGCGTTCTTGGCGCCGCGTTTTTGTTTCCACAGGGCTTCACCCTTGGCTTCAAACAGGTCGGCCGGGTTGCCGTCTTCCAGCATGCGCCGGTATTCGGCAATGCCGTCGGCCGCCGTCTTGTCCTGGGCACAAACCGGGTTGGCGCTGGCCAGCACGGCTGCGGCCAGGGCCACGATGTGGGTGATCTTCATGCGGGGGATGTCTCCTGATGAATCTGTCGTGGCACGGAGCCGTGCCGTGCAGGCGCCTGTGGCGCGGCGGCC
>CAZUKT010000305.1:2133-2487 GCA_964620975.1 uncultured Rubrivivax sp.
GCCCTTGGTGTGGGTCCAGGTGACGGCGATCTTGTCACCGGCCTTGGCACCCTTCACGCTGAATTGCATGAACGGGTTCTTGCTGACCGAAGGGCCCCACTGTGCGCTGAGCACGGGCTTGCCGTTGAGCGCTGCGGTGACTTCCTGAATGAACCACGCCGGGATGGCCTTGCCGGCCGAATCCTTGCGCAGGCCGGTTTCCATTTCGTGGCTCATGAGCACACGCACGGTGGTCTTGTCACCGGCGGCTTGGGCGCGAATGCGCATCGGGTCTGCCATGTCTTTTCTCCTTGAATTTGGGAATGGGTGGGTGAGCGGGGCAATCAGCCCCCGCAGCCACCCAACGTGACCTTG
>CAZUKT010000305.1:2497-6071 GCA_964620975.1 uncultured Rubrivivax sp.
GGCCGCCAGCGGCGCCCCCTTGAGGGGAGGCGCCGAAGGCGCTTCGGGGGTGGGCCCACTACCCCCCGCAGCCACCCAACGTGACCTTGATTTCCTTGCCGGCGTACAGCACGCGGCCGTCGGCCATCATGGCCACGGCAAACACGTTGGACGACTGGCCCATCTTCACGCGGGTGTTGAAGTTGGCGTCCACAGCGTCGCTCACTTCAAACATCGCGGCCAGGGCGCTGGGGTTCTTTTCCACCAACAGCAGCAGGCGCTTCACGCCCGGCAGCGCCGAGGCGCAGCCAACAGGCACCACGGCGCCGTTTTCGGCGATGTCAGGGCCGGTGATGCTCACGTCCTTGCTTTCGGCTGGGGCGCTGCCACCCAGGGCCTTGGCCACTTCGGCCAGGGTCTTGGCGTCAAAGGCGGTCTGGTTCCAGGCGGCCTGGGCGGCAGAGGGCAACAGGCCCGCCGAAGCCAACAGGCCGGCGACCTGGGCGCTCTGGATCAACATCTTGCGACGAGTTTGCATGGGGATCTCCTTGGGAACAGGTTTCATTTCTTGGCGCCGTCAGCCAGCCATTTTGCGATGGCCAACGCGTCGGCAGAGGGCAGGGTTTGTGCGGGCATGGGTATCGCGCCCCACAGGCCTGTGCCGCCGCTCTGGATTTTTTGGGCCAGGTAAGGCAACACGTCGGCTCGGCCGGCGTACTTCTTGGCCACGTCGGTAAACGCCGGCCCCACGATTCGGTTGTCCATGCCGTGGCAGACCACGCAACCATGCTGCTTGAGCAAGCCCAGTGCTGCGGCGGCGGCAGGCGACGGCGCGCTCACGGCGGCGGGCACCGCAGGCGCTGCGGGCGGGGCGCCCGCTGCGCGTGTGGTGTCGGCGCCGTGCTGCGCGCCCACCATGCGGTTTTGCTCGGCCAGGTTGCCGTGGGCGTTGCGCGCAAAGTCAGGCAGGGCCGAACGCACGGCCGTTTCCGGCACGCAGTTCTTCATGCAGGCCACGGCCTTGATGTCGGGCTTGCCACCATTGCCGATGCGCAACGCGCCGGGCTTGCCGGCCCACAGGCCGTGGTCCAGCGTCATGCCGTTGCGGTTGGGCATGCGCTTTTGCACTTCGGCGATGTTGCGCTCGCTCATGACAAAGTCGTCGGGCAGCACACCACCCAGGTTCAGCAAGAAGGCGGTGAGCGCGTAGACCTCGTCA
Organism: uncultured Rubrivivax sp.; assembly: GCA_964620975.1. Taxonomy (GTDB): domain Bacteria; phylum Pseudomonadota; class Gammaproteobacteria; order Burkholderiales; family Burkholderiaceae_C; genus Rubrivivax. The sequence goes on from CAZUKT010000305.1 coordinate 3,696, forward strand.
TTGCTCAGCGACTTGGGTGCGTTCCAGGGCATGGCGCGGTGTATGTAGTCCCACAGCGTGGACACCGTGGCCACCTTCATCAGCGTGGTGCGGCCGGGGAAACCGGCGTCGTTGAGCCGGGCCACATGGCCGGTCTTGACGTCTTCTTTGGTGGTGCCACCCACCAGCGGCGTGAAGACCTCGTTGGCTTCGCCAAAGATGCCGTGGCACGAGGCGCACTTGGCTTCCCACAAATCCTGGCCCTGGGCCACCGAGCCAGACCCTTTGGGCAGGCCTTTGAAGTCGGGCCGCACGTCGATGTCCCAGGCGGCCACTTCCTTGGGCGTGGCCGCTCGGCCAATGCCGGGGTAGGCCGTGCCCTGGGCCAGCGCGGCACCGGCCACCAGCATGCCGACGGCGGCCGCCACGGCCACCGTCAGGCGTCGGCGGAGTTCAAGAAAGCTGGACATTGCGAACCTCCCCGCTTTCCTGCACCAACCAGGTCTGGATCGAGTTGTTGTGGTAGATGGACCGCGTGCCGCGCACGGCGCGTGACTGCGCATAGCTGGGTTGCACATAACCCGTTTCGTCGGTGGCACGGCTTTGCACCAGCGTGGGCTTGCCGTCCCACACCCAGGGCAGGGTAAAGCGCGTCAGGCACTTGTCCATCACCGGGCCCTGCAGCACGGCACTGCGCCAGTTGCGGCCACCGTCAGTAGACACGTCCACCTTCTTGACCTTGCCGCGCCCGCTCCAGGCCAGGCCGCTGATCGTGTAGAAGCCCTTGTCGAGCAGCACCTGCCCGCCCGACGGCGTGGTGATGACGCTCTTGCATTCCTGGATGCTGCTGTACTGGCGGTGCTGGCCGCCGGGCATGAGGTCGATGTAGTGCACGGCCTCGTCCTTGGCCGCGTAGGGCATGTCGCCCACCTCGATGCGGCGCAGGTACTTGACCCAGCTGACCCCTTGCACACCCGGCACCACCAGGCGCAGCGGATAGCCGTTTTCGGGGCGCAGCATTTCGCCGTTTTGCCCGTAGGCCACGATGACTTCACCCGACTCCACCATCTCCATGGGAATGGTGCGCGTCATGCTGGAGCCGTCGGCACCTTCGGCCAGCACGAAGCGGCCGCGTTTGTAGTCCACGCCGGCCATGTCCAGCAGCGTCTTCAGCGGCACGCCCGTAAATTCACTGCAACTGAGCATGCCGTGGCTGTATTGGCAGGTGGGCACGGCCACGTTGCCCCATTCCATGCCGGTGTTGGCACCGCATTCGATGAAGTGAAAGCGGCTCACCGGCGGCAGCCGCATCAATTCGTCCAGAGTGAAGACCTTGGGCCGCTTGACCAGCGTCTCGTCAGAGCCGTTGATCATCAGCCGGTGCTGGCTGGGGTCCACGTCCCACCAACCCTGGTGGTGGCGTTCAAAGTGCAGGCCACTGGGCGTGACGATGCCAAACAGGCTCTGCAGCGGCGCAAAGGACACACTCGACTGCTGTGTCTGCGTGAGCCCCGGGCTTTGCCGGCGCTGCACATTGGCTTCGTACTTGCTGGGTTTGCCGTAGCCGTCGGTCGCCACGCCCTGCCCCAGGCCCGTGCTGTGCGCAGGCAGGTTCAGGATGTGGGGGTCGCCACCCTCGGGCGGCAGCGGGTTGGCCTGCGCCAGCGCTGCGGGCGCCGCCGCACCGGCCACGGCGGCGGCAAAGGCGCTGCGGATGAAATCACGCCGGCCGGCCTTGGCCTGGCCGTGCACAGTGCGGACGTCATCTCGGCTGAGAAAGCTCTCTGGCGCCTTGATGACACGCCCGGGCTGCGGGTAGGGGTCGCTCACGGAAACCTCATCGTGTTTGTACATGCAGATATAAGCACACACAAATATATATCGAGCCCCTGAACCAGGAACCTAGTACAAACCCGATACGGTGGGGGGCATGCTGACCGCGCGCTGACAACCGGCGGAAGGCGCTGCTTGCGCTGGTGCGGCCACCGCCGCGCCAGCGCGGTGGTCAGGACTGGCCGACGATGGAGGCCGTGGCCATCAACTCCTGGAACAGCGCCATCGACACCTGGCCCGACACGGCATACGGGTCCAGCGTGGCGGTTTCTGAATACTTGAGCAGCAGCCCTGGGTTGAGCCGGCTCATGTTGACCTGGCCCATGCTCCAGCCGGCAAAACGCCGCTCGCCGATTTCTTCATAACAGAGCAGTTCCACGTCGCGGTGGCGCGGGTCGGCAACGATGCGGTTGTAGAGCTTGTTAACGGCGCTGCGCCCGCCTTCAAGCACCTGCAGGAAGATGCCTTCACTGAAACACAGCACCCCGGTGACGCCCAGTGTGGGATTTTCGGCCTTGCACTTGCGCAGGATGGACAGCAGTTCTTCCTGGCCAAAGGGCGCCA
>CAZUKT010000306.1:0-6051 GCA_964620975.1 uncultured Rubrivivax sp.
ACGGTTGTGGCGACAACGCCATCCTGGCTGCGATGCAGCGCCTGTGCAGCGAAGAGGATCTGGCGCCCGAGAACACGGTGTTCGTGTCGGGCATCGGCTGCTCGAGCCGGCTGCCGCACTACATGAAGACCTATGGTTTCCACAGCCTGCACGGCCGCGCATTCCCGGTCGCCGAGGGCATCAAGATGGCCCGGCCGGACCTGAACGTGTTTGTCAGCACCGGGGACGGCGACTGTTGCAGCATCGGCGCCGCGCACTGGATTCACGCCCTGCGCTACAACATGAACATCACCGTGGTGCTACACGACAACCATGTCTACGGCCTGACCAAAAAGCAGGCCTCGCCCACCTCGCCACGCGGCTTCAAGAGCAACACGACGCCCTATGGTTCGACGCTCGAGCCGATGAACCCGCTGACGGTGTCGCTCGGGGTGCAGGGTGCCTCGTTCATCGCACAGGCGGTGGATTGGGTGCCCGAGGTGCTGTTCGACATCATGAAGGCCGCGTTCAGGCACCGTGGCTTCTCGTTTGTGCGTGTCATCCAGCGCTGCCCGGAGTTCATGCCCAAGGCCTTCGACCCGTGGTTGCACGATCCGCAGCGCACCCTGCTGCTCACGCACCCGGACGGCCTGCAGCTCAGCCCCAGCCTGTCCAGCGCCTACCGTAACCAGCGCCAGCACGACCCGATCAACATCGACCGGGCACGTGAAATCGCCTCGCTGGACGACCCGATACCGGTGGGGATCCTCTACCGCAACCCGGCTGCGCCGTGTTACGAAGACCTGCGTCATGCCGGTCAGATGCGCTCGCCAGAGTACATCCGCGCGGGCCTGAACCGCGAGCTCGACAGGTACACCGTCTGGCCCGAAGGCGACGAGCAGTCGCAGCAGGCCGCCTGAGCGCCTGCGCATCGCCGCACCGGCCGACCCAAATCGAGAACGTGCCATGGACATGCATGCCAAGCCCCAGGATCAACTGACCTTTCACCTCACTGGAAAACGCCAGGGCGATGGCATGACGTCAACCGCCGGCCTTGAACTGCGCCCCGCGCTGCTGGCACCGTACCGAGACCTGAACGGGCTGCGGCACGACTTCCCGGTGGTGTTGGTGCAAGACGCTGGAGGCCCCGAGTTCGTGCGCTCCTTGTCCAGCCTGATCGACACACTGCTCAAGGATGTGGCGCCGCGTGGCATCGAAGGCGAGCGCCTGCGTCGCCACGCGCTGCAGCTCGAGCGGGAGCTTCGCGCCGACGTGGCCCAGGGCGCCTGCGGCAGCTTGTCCGATTTGTGGGAGCTGGCCGCAGTGCGCCTGGGCGTGCGTGAGGGCGAAACCTTGGAAAAGGTGCTCAGGCATGCCGGCGGCGCCATGAGCGCAGAAGGCGAAGTCGTGGGCTGTACGCCGCAGATGCCAGCGCGCCTGATCACGCATGCCTGGCAAGCCGCGCGGCGTGCCAAGGCCAGGCGGTTTCAGGCCGACCTGAGCCGGCTTGTGCTGAAGCTGTCGGACATCCTGCGTGCCGCGCGCAGCCACTCACAGGCGGGGCGCCAGCCGCAAAGCCTGAAGTCGGCCGTGGGCGGGCCGCACCAGGATGCGTTCGACTTCGACATGCTGGCGCGCATCGTCGGCAAGGGTGTGCCGCGCGACGAGTTGCCCGCAGCACGGCGCGAGCGCCTGGAGCGCACCTTGGGTGTGCTGGAATCGCAGCGGTTTTTTCCTGCACCCGGACAAGGACTCGACGCGGACGAGGGCTGCATAGGCACCGTGTTCGACAACTGCGCTGCGGCGGCGCAAGCTTTCCGCCAGCGCCTGGGTGACGTGGCCGAGTTGGTGAAGGCGATGTCGATCGCGGAGCTGGAATCCAGGGGTCACTACGTCGAGGCCGAGCACGATCTGATTTTCGAGGCCTTCGATGCGCAGTCACTCACGGCCGACGATCTGGCACGTTTCCCGGACTACCTGGTCTGCATTCCACCGCATCGCAATGACGCGCCAGAAAACGCGAATCTGATGGAAATGCTGTCTTCCGGCCTGCCGGTGAAGGTGCTGGTACAGACCTCCGACCTGCTTGAAGAGGCATCGATAGGCGCTGGCCACTTTGCCTTCGGCGTGCGCAGCGCACGGCTGGCCACTGCAGCGATGGGCCTGGGCGGCATGTTCGTGTTGCAGTCGACCAGTTCCAACCTGTTTGCGTTGCGTGCGCAGATCGGCCGCGGCCTGGCGTGCCGAGGGCCGGCGTTGTTCAGCGTCTTTGCCGGAACGGGCCTGCCGGACAGCCCGCTGGCGCCCTACCTCACCGCCGCCGCAGCGATGCAATCGCGTGCCTTCCCGGCCTTCAGCTACGACGCGGCGGGCGGCGCCAATTGGGCCACCCGGTTCTCACTGGAGAACAACCCTTGCGCTGACGACGACTGGGCGTTCGAGACCCTGGCCACCATTGACACGGCCTTGCAGCGCGCGACTGAGCCGTGCGCCTTCACATTTGCAGACTTCGTGTTCTGCGACCCGCGCTACGCCGCACACTTTGCGCTCGTACCGCGTGAGCGCTGGCATACCGCGATGCTGCCGGTGGCCGCCTGGCTGGCACTGGCCGAACACGAGACTCAGCAGCGTGTGCCGTACCTGCTGGCCGTCGACGGCGGCGACGTGCTGCACCGGGTGATCGTCGATGCGCGGCTGATGCAGGCCAGCCGACGTTGCCTGCTGCTGTGGCAGCGTCTACAAGAGCACGGTGGCGTGCACGATTCGCATGCCCAAAGGCGGCTGGCGCGCGACCAGGCCGCAGGGCCGGCGGCGCCAACGGCGGCCGTGCAAGCAGCACCGACTCAGTCCACGGCGACCGCAGCGGCGCAGCCCTCCGCTGCAGTGGCAGAGGCGCCAGCGAGGTCACGCGACGAGGCCTGGATCGACACGGCCCGCTGCCCAAGTTGCAACGAATGCCAGCTCATCAACGACCGCCTGTTCGGCTACGACGAACGCAAGCAAGCGTTCATCAAGGATCTTGCGGCCGGCAGCTACCGGCAGTTGGTCGAGGCGGCCGAAAGCTGCCAGGTAGCGATCATCCACCCCGGCCAGCCGCGGGACCCGAATGAGCCGGGGCTGGCAGACCTGCTGGTGCGTGCCGAGCCATTCCGTTGAGCGCGCAGCCCCTTACGGCGCTTGGCTAGAGGCCCTGCGCCATGGCGCGCAGGTTTCAGCTTTTGCCGCCCCGCTGGGCTGTCTTGCCGCCGACCTTGTGCGCCGGGTCATGCGCCCTCAGCCAGCCAAAGAACTCGCCGTACCAGAGCTTGCTGTTGCGGGGCTTCAGGATCCAGTGGTTTTCGTCCGGGTACCACAGCAGCCGTGCGTCCACGTCCCTGGCCTTGAGCGTGTTGTAGTAGGCCAGGCCTTGTGCATCTGGCACGCGGTAGTCCAGCGCACCGTGGATCACGAGGGTGGGCGTGGCCATCTCGGCGGCAAAGGCGTGCGGGCTTTGTGAGTGCACCTGCGCCATGTCGTCCCAGTACCAATGGCCCAGTTCCTTGGCATGCCAGCTCCAGGCGTCGTCGGCAAACATGCCCACCCAGTCAAAACAACCGGCGTGGCACACATAGGCCTGGTAGCGGCCCGGCGGCACGTGGCCGTTCATCCAGGCCACCATGTAGCCGCCGTAACTGCCGCCGCAGGCAAAGACACGTTTTTTGTCCACCCAGCGCTTGGCCAGCAGCCAGCTGGTGCCCGCTTCCACGTCCTGCAGTTCCAGCGCGCCCCAGCGGTGCGTGATGCTGTCCTTGAAGGCATAACCAAAGCCGGTGGAGCCGTGGTAGTTGACACAGGCCACCACGTAGCCCTGCGCGGCAAAAGCCTGTGTGTTCCAGCGGTAGTGCCAGTTGTCGCCGGGGCCGGTGTGCGGGCCGCCGTGGATGTTGTGCATCACCGGGTACTTTTTCTTGGGGTCGAAGCCCGGCGGGTAGATGAGCCACATCTGCACGTCGTCACCTTCGGCAGCCCCGGCTGCGCTGCCGCCCTTGACCCACACCTCTTCGACCTTGCCCAGCGCAAAGCCGGCCATCAGGCTGTCGTTGAAGGTCTCGATGCGATGGGGCGCATCTGCGGCCACGCGGGCGTGCACCTGCACCGGGTGCATCGCGGTTTCCTGCAGCGTCACCAACGTGCCAGCGGCCTTGTCAAAGCCGCTCACCCAGCCACCGCGCACCACCACCTCGGCGCGGCGGTCGGGCAGGTCAAAGCGCCACAGGTGGGTGCGGCCGTGTTGTTCGGCCGCAAAGAGCAAGGCCTGGCCGTCTTCTTCCCAGTGCAGCGGGGCGTGTACCTCGTGGTCCCATTCGGCGCTGACGGCGTCCCAGGCGCCGCTTTCGCGGTCCAGCATGGCCAGCAGCGTGGGCATGGTGTGCTTGATGGCCTGGTGGCTGGCGGTAAAGGCGATGCGTGTGCCGCAGGGGCTGTAGCGCGGGTTGCCAAAATCCCAGGCACGGTCGTTGGCCACGTCGCGCACCTTGCCGCTGCGCAGGTCCATCTCGGCCAGCGCAAAACGGCCGTCGGCCCGCTTCTCGGGCGCGGGGTCGTAGGCAAACACCAAGGTGCGGCCGTCGGGTGAAATGTCGAACTGGTTGGCGTCGGGCTCCGACCGGCTCAGCGCATAGGGCGTGCCTTCAAACAGGTCGCGCACCTTGCCCGGGGCCCCGTTCTTGCCCAGTTCCAGCAAGTGCAAGTGCGGCTCGCGGCCCATGGGCAGGTTGCTGTCCCAGTGGCGGTATTGCGATTCACTGGTGGCGTAGCCACTTTCCTTGCGCTCGGCAAACTCCTTTTGCCGTGCGGCTTGCGCCTTGGTGCCTTTCAGTTCTGGCCAGACCCAGCTGACGAAGTACAGGCGCTTGCCGTCGGGGCCCCAGCGGAAGGCGTCCACGCCGGTGGCCACGTCGGCCGCGCGGCGCGCTTCGCCGCCGTCGGGCGCAATCACATAGAGCTGGGTTTCCTTGTCGGTGCTGCCCTGCTGGCCGCGCTTGGCGGCAAAGGCGATGAGGTCGCCGCGTGGGCTCCAGCGCGGCGCGCTGTCCTTGGTGCCGCAGGCGGTCAGTTGCCGGGGTTGGCCACCCAGGGTGGACAGCAACCACAACGACGACGCCGAGCTGTTGTCGTCCATGCTGAAACCCGTGACTGCGGCCACGGCCTGCGCGCCGTCGGGGCTGAGGCTGGGGGCGCCAATGCGCTGCAGCTTCCAAAGGTCGTCAACGGTGATGGGCTTCTTGCTGGCCATGGGGGTGTCCTTGGGGTTGTGCCGTGGCGCTGCCGAGCGGGGTGTGCTCAGCGTGGCCTGGCAAGTTGGTGTTCAAGATGGGCCCGCACCTCGGGCCACTCGGCTGCCGTCAGGCTGTACATCACGGTGTCACGCACGGAGCCGTCGCGGCGCAGGGCGTGGTGGCGGATGACACCGTCCTTGCGCGCACCCAGGCGTTCAATGGCGCGCTGGCTGGCGAAATTGTCGTTGTCGGTGCGCCAGCCCACGAGCAGGGCGCCCAGCGTGTCAAAGGCGTGTTGCATCAGCAGCAGCTTGGCCGTGGTGTTGACGGCGCTGCGCTGGTAACTGGCGGCGTACCAGGTGTAGCCAATCTCCAGCCGCTGCACGGCCGGCACGATGTCGTGATAGCTGCTGCTGCCTATGACCTGGCCCGTGGCCGCATCCAGCACCGCAAAGGCCAGGCGGTGGCCTTCAGCCTGCATGCGCAGCGCGGTTTCGATGTAGCTGCGTGTGGCGCCCGGCTCGGGCACCGAGGTGACACGCAGTTTCCACAATTCACCGTCAGCGGCCGCAGCTGCCAGGCCGGCTTCATGGTCCAGCGCCAACGGCACCAGGCGGACAGGGCCACGCGCCAGCGTGACCGGCAACACGGCTTGCATCAACGGTTGTGCTTCTGCATGAACACGAGCTTTTCAAACAGGGTCACGTCCTGCTCGTTTTTCAGCAGCGCGCCCAGCAGCGGCGGGACGCTCACTTTGTCGTCCTTGCTTTGCAACACGTCCAGCGGAATGTCTTCGGCCACCAGCAGCTTGAGC